>DASUNK010000142.1:0-3948 GCA_036277195.1 Longimicrobiaceae bacterium
GCTGAGCTGGAACCCCGCGTCGAGCGCCGCCATCGGCTGCGCGGCCAGGATGGCGAGCGCGGCGGCGGCCACCGGCGGGAGGGTGGCCGAGGGGCGCTGCAGCACCACGGCCGCGAGACTCAGCCCCATCATCACCCCCGCGCGGAGCGCCGAGGGCGGCGCGCCGATCATCGCCAGGTAGAGCCCCACCAGCGCCAGGGTGAGCCAGGCCGTGCGGGTGCGCGACAGCCGCGCCGCGCGGCCGAGCAGCAGGAACACCGTGCCCATCAGCGCCACGTGGGTGCCGCTGATGGCGAGCAGGTGCACCAGTCCCGACTTCGCGAAGCGGTCGGCCAGCGCCCGGTCCAGCGTCTCGCGGCGGCCCAGCAGCAGCGCGTCGGCCAGGGGACCGTGGCGGGGGAAGAGGCGGTGGAGCTGGCGCTCCATCCGGCCGCGCAGCGCCAGAAACGGGTGCGCCGCAGGCCGCGGGGGCGACACCGCCTCCAGCTCGCGCGCGGAGAGGAAGCCGGCGTACGCGGGCGAGCGCGGCCAGCCGCTCGGCGCCGGCGGCCCCGGCAGGCGGCGCCACTCGCCGCGCAGCCGCAGCTCCGTCCCGGCGAGCAGCGGCCCGGCGCCGCGCGGCAGCCGCACCCGCGTCTCCTCGCGGCAGTGCGGGAGGACGTCGCCCCCGACCCTCGCCTCGCGGACGGCGACGGGGAGGAGCGGCGTGCGCCCGCCCGGTTCCGCCGGGAAGTGGTTGGCGGCGAGGAGGCCGCGCACCTCCACCTTCGCGCCGTCCGGGAGGCGCGCGCGGCAGTCCGCCTCCACCTCGCGGCGTGCGTGCGCGCCCAGCGCATCTCCCGCCAGCGCGAGCGCCAGCAGGACCAGCGCATGGGTCACCCGCTGGCAGGCTCTGCGGTCGCTTACGATGTGTCCGGAAAGGGAGGCTGCAACGACTGCGGCTGCCGCGCCGACCGCAGGCGCCACGATCGGACCGCCGGCGCGCAGGCCGGCCAGCAGCCCTGCGAGGAACGCGAAGAAGGCCGCAACCAGCGGGAGTCCCAGGCCGGACATCGACAGAGACGGAGGGAGATAAATGGACGGACAGCGAGGAAGATAAAGCGCACGCAGCGAACACCGCAAGAGTTTTGTATCTACAAACTGAATTGGTTGTTACGAAATTTCCTGTGGACGTCTCGATCTACCTGGACTCTTCGCCGGATTGGACACAGCGGTGGGGAAACACCCGTTGTGCGAATCATCTTTCGTGACTATATTCTGTCGCCGCACAGGTTTGCGGCGCCGGACCCTCGTCCGTTCCCTGCTCTACCCCACCCGGAGGACCCGTAGGATGTACCGCAATCGCATTATTGTCTCATCACTCACGCTGGCGGCGCTCCTCGGCGCCTGCTCCGACGTGCAGCTTCCCACCCCGGACGCCGCCGAAGTGACGCCCGCTTCCCGGCCCGCGGCCGCGGTGCAGGTGGTCGCGCGCTCCTTCGCCCTCGCGCTCGCCTCGCCGGAGACGCGCGGCGACGTGCGCGACGCCATGCGCGCCTCGCCGTTCACCGAGCACAAGCTCGAGCTGCACGCCTTCATCGCGACGCCGCGGGGCGAGCGCCTGCTGGCGGCCGCGGCGAGCGCCTCGGGGCTCACCCGGGCGGAGCTGGAGGGGATGATCCGCACGCTGCCCGAGATGGACTTCTACGCCCCGTTCCGCACGCACCGGCTCAACTGGGAGGGCACGGCCGACGTGCTCGTGGCCGCGGCGCTGACGCTCGACGGCGACCGCGCCGCCGCCTACGGTACGGACGGCGACGAGGTGACCCTCGCCTTCGGCGACGACGAGCCCACCCGCCCGGTGCTGATGCTCCACCCGGCCGAGCGCAAGGGGCTGCGCATGCGCCCCCAGGCGAACCGGCCCGGCCTGGTGATCCAGGACTTCAACGACGGTGAGCTCTCCGGCACCTTCGTCACGCGCAACGCGCGCGGCGAGGTGCAGGAGGTGTCGCTGGCGGAGCTGGCGTCGGGGAGCAACCCGCGCTACGAGATGGCGATGCCCTGCGAGACCGAGTACGCGATCACCGAGTGCGACTACAACTACGGTGGCGGCGGCGGCGGCGGCGGCGGAACCACCCCGTCTCCCGGCACGACGTACCTGGACTACCTCAACATCAACTACAAGGACTTCGGCGGGAGCGAGCTGATCTTCACGGCGCGGTACTACAACAGCGCCGGGACGCAGGTCGCCTCGGACGAGCTCCGCGTCGAGGGGCTGGCGAAGGGGGAGACCTACCATCCGCACCTCCCGCTGATCGGCCAGCGGATCCTCGAGGGCAGCTCGGAGAAGATCAACGTGAAGGTGGAGGAGGACGACTCCTGGTTCACCTTCGGGAACGACCAGATGGGGAACCGCGACTTCTTCGCCAGCGACCGCGGGCAGATCCGGTCGATCACCAAGAGCCCCACCGACTTCTCGGTGACGACCAACGTGGAGCTGGACTGGACGCCGCGGTACTGACGCAGCCCGTCCACACCGTAACGCAGCACGCGCCCCTCGCCAGCCGGCGAGGGGCGCGTTTCATTGGTCCTGGCTCCTCAGCACCAGCAGGTTTCGCCTTCGCAGCTCATGCACGTCTCCGGGCAGGAGTTGTAGCACGTGCCGCCGCAGTCCGAGTCGAAGGTACAGGGGTTGTTGCACGAGAAAGGCACGGTCACCGCCTGCCCGTGCACGGTGCCGCGGGCGGCATCGTCTCCGTCCGCGGTCTGGAACGACTCCACGGTCAGGTCTTCGAGGTCGAGCGTGAGCTTGCGCATAGCCTTCTCCCAGGACAAGGGAACAAGGGGGAGCACGATCCCTATTGGCGGAGTGCGCGAGAATGGGCGGGAACCGTGTTCCTTGGAGTGCGTCGGATTTAACAAATCCGGGCGGATCGCACAAGGGAACGGCCACCCATTTTGTCATCCTGAGCGGAGCGCCTCGCCATCCTCTCATCGCCGCCGATGCCTGGCGCGGAGTGAAGGATCTATCGCCGGCATTGCGCCGGAGTTTGGGTCGTGCGCACTCCGATGCGATAGATCCTTCAGTCGCCGCAAGCGGATGCGCGGGCTGCGGCTTCGGCGCCGGCTCCTTCAGGATGACAACGAAAACGGCGGCCCCGAGCCCCGGAGCCGCCGTTCTCGCCTGTCGCCAGGAAGACTTCAGGCCACGAGCGCCGGGGCCTCCACCAGCTCGCCGCCGAAGGTGGCGCCGCTGGTGGCCGTCAGCCGCACCTCGGCGAAGGCGCCCACCAGCGAGGCGGGACCCTCGAAGGTCACCACCTTGTTGCGCTCCGTGCGCCCCTGCAGCCCGCCGCGCCGCGCCTCCTTCTCCACCAGCACCTCCTCCACCCGCCCCACCAGCGTGCGGTTGATCTCCAGCTGGATCCCCCGCTGCAGCGCGATCAGCCGCTCCAGCCGGGCCTGCCCCTCCTCGTCGGGAACCCACTGCTCACGCGGGAGCCGCGTGGCGGGCGTGCCGTCGCGCGGCGAATAGCGGTAGGTGTACGCCTCGTCGAAGCGCACCCGCCGCATCAGCGCCAGCGTGGCCTCGTACTCCTCCTCCGTCTCGCCGGGGAAGGCCACGATCACGTCCGTGGAGAGGGCCACCTCCGGCATCGCCTCGCGCACCCACGCCACCTTCTCCTCGTACTCCGCCACCGTGTAGCGGCGCAGCATCCGCTTGAGGGTGCGGTCGTGCCCGCTCTGCACCGGCAGGTGCAGCTGGTTGCAGACGGCCGGCTCGGTGGCCATCACCTCCACCAGCGCGCGGGTGAAGTCGTTCGGGTGCGGCGAGGTGAAGCGGACGCGGCGGATGCCGTCCACCCGCGCCACCGCGCGCAGCAGGCGGGGGAAGTCCCAGTCCCCGTGCTCGTACGAGTTCACCGTCTGCCCCAGCAGCGTCACCTCGGGCACGCCGTCCTCGGCCAG
>DASUNK010000143.1:0-5816 GCA_036277195.1 Longimicrobiaceae bacterium
CGTCGCGGTCGTACGCGGCGAGGACGGCGTCCAGCGGCGTGTTCACGGCGCCGCTCCGTGGCGGAGGGGCGCGCGCGCGTCCGCGCGCCGGCGCGGAGCGTTTGCGCGCGGACGTTGGCGCGAACAGAACTGTGGGGCGCGACGGCGCCGGGGGTGTCGGTTCGTCACACGCCTGGGGTGCTCGGGGTCTGCCGGGTGCGCTCCCATAACGGCAAAGCGCACGCGGTACACGCTTCCGGGGAGAGAGCGTCGAGAGCGGAAGCCTGCGATGCGGCTTCCGCTCTCTTTGCAGTGCTTCTCCTCCTACGGATCGCCGGCCGTCAATGTAACCCAACGGGAGTCGAAATTGTAGTAGTTGCCCGCAGCCCCGGCTTCTGCTCCACGTGGAGGCATCAGCCGCCCGATCACCGGCTCGCTTCCGGACAATCTTCCACGGCGCGGCGGGAACCGGTAGGGTGCACCGGCAGCCGTTCGCGATTATCTTTAGCGGCCGGAGGCCGGGACGGGCCTCCGCACTCCCAGCGCATACGAGCCAGATGCCGCCCCAGCAACCCGCCGACATCCCGCCTCTCCGGGAAGCCTTCCAGCAGTTCAGGCGGTTGCTTCGTCACGCGGTGACAGAAGCGTGAGCACACCCGAGCCGCCCCGCGGCCTCGCCGTCCCCGTCCTCAAGTCGCTGCTCTCCGCCGAGGGACTGGCGGAGGTAGTGGCGCGGGAGTACGGGCTGGAGGAGGTGCGCTGCGAGCTGCTCAAGGCGGTGACGCTGGACACCTACCGGGTCCGCAGCCGCACCGGCTCGTTCGCGCTGCGGGTGTATCCCGCGCAGCGCAGCGCAGCGGCCGAGGTGCGGGGCGAGCTGGAGTTCCTGGCGCGGCTGGATGCCGCCGGCGTCCCGGTGCCCGTCGCCGTGCCGCGGGCGGACGGAGGCCTCCTGCTGGTGCTGGAGGCGCCCGAGGGAGCGCGCCTGGCCGTGCTCTTCGGCTTCGCGCCGGGGCAGGCGCTCGGCGACCGGCTCACGCCGGAGAGCCTCCGCGCCTACGGGGCCCTGCTCGCGCGCCTCCACCAGGCGGCCGACGCCATGCCCCCGCTCCCCGGACGGCCCGCGCTCACGGTGGAAGCGCTGGTGGACCGGCCGCTGGACGAGCTGGTGCGGGCGTACGGGACGCGCTCGTCGGCCGCCGCCGTGGGGCGCCACGCCGCCGCCGCGGTGCGCCCGGTGATCGCGGCGCTCCCGCAGGACCCTCCCGTATACGGCCTCTGCCACGGCGAGCCAGGCACCAACAACGTGCTGACGACGGCGGACGGGCGGCTCACCCTGCTGGACTTCGAGTTCTGCGGGCCGGGGTGGCGGGCGCACGACCTGGCGGTGGCCGTCAACGACCTGCCCGCGGCGGGCGCCCGGGACTTCCTGGAAGGCTACCGGGACGTGCGCACCCTTACCGGCGAGGAGCTGGAGGCGATCCCGCACTTCCAGGCGGCGCACTACCTGTGGGTGCTGGCCATGCGCGCCCGCCACCTGAACGAGTGGGGAGCGTACCTCTTCCCCGAGCCGCTCGTGGTCCAGACCTTCGCGAAGATCGAGGCGCTGGTGGAGGGGCGTTGACGGATGTCCATCGCGAAGACGCCGAGTCCCTGGGTGGTCATCCCGCGTTCCGACGGCCGGGCACGGCTGCGGCTGTTCTGCTTTCCCTACGCCGGCGGCGGGGCGCGCACCTTCCACCCCTGGGCGCGCATGCTCCCCTCCGGGGTGGAGCTCTGCGCGGTGCAGCCCCCCGGCCGCGAGAACCGCCTCAGTGAAGCGCCGTACACGAACATGCTCGAGCTGGTCGACCGGCTGGCCGAGGTGCTGGCGCCCTGGATGGACGTTCCGTTCGCGTTCTTCGGGCACAGCAACGGTGCGATCATGAGCTTCGAGCTGGCGCGCCGGCTGCGGCGCGCCGGCAGGCCCCTGCCTCTGCACCTGTTCCTGTCCGGCCGGCAGGCCCCCCACCTCCCCCCCCGCCATGAGCCGATCCACGCGCTGGCCGAGCCGGCGTTCTCGGAACGGCTCCGGCGGCTGGAAGGCACGCCCGAGGAGATCCTGCAGAACGACGAGATCATGGAGCTCGTCCGCCCCCTGCTGCGGGCCGACTTCGCCCTTGCCGAGACCTACGCCTACGCGGCCGAGCCCCCGCTCGCGATCCCGATCTCGGCCTATGGGGGCGACGAAGACCCCGACGTTTTCGTCGACGACGTGCACGCCTGGCGCGAGTACACCTCGGCGGCGTTCCACGCGCGGATCTTCCCGGGAGGCCATTTCTTCCTGCACAGCGGGCGCGCCGCGGTGCTCGAAGAGCTCTCGCGGGAGATTGCACGGCTATGAGCGCGCCTATCTCCCGATCTCGACCCGCACGTAATCGGGAAGTGGCTGGATCGTCTCCAGGGCGTGCTCGAACAGCACCAGCTCGCCGTCGCGGGCTACCTCCCTGAAGCCGCCGAAGCGGTAGGTGACCTCCATCATCCGGTTGCGGCCGTTGGGCCTGAACTCGGCGCGCAGCTTCACCCCGGCGGCCTTTGCCTCGCTCATCACGTGGCTCATCATGATGGTCCCCACCCCGCGCGACATTACCCGGCAGGACATCAGCAGCAGCTTGAGCGTCCAGTGCCCGGGCGAGGTCTTCTCCACCAGCGCCAGGCCGATCTTGCCGTAGCTGCCGTAGCGGTCCTCCAGCCCGGCCACCAGGAGGAGGTGGCGGCGCGAGGTGCGGAAGGCGTCCAGTTCCTGGTAGTCGTAGGTGTAGCCCGTGGTGTTGAGCTGGTTGGTGCGCACCGTCAGCTCCTCGGCGCGCCGGAGGTCGTCCTCGGTGCAGGGGGCCAGGGTGAAGCGCATGTCCAGCGTGCGCAGGAAGTCCTCCGACGGGCCGTGGAACGATTCCTCGGCCTGGTTGCGCTCGAGGTCGGCCAGGTACATGCGCCGGCGGTTGCGGCTGTCCTCGGTGACGTGCTCGGGGTTCAGCTCCGGCCGGTCGAGCAGGCCTCCCAGCTCGGCGGCGTCCAGCGTGCGCACGGCGGGGCAGGCGAACGCCACTTCCTCGCGCTCGAAGGGCTGGTCGTCGACGAAGAGGAAGGTGTCGAGGCCGAGGTTGAGCTTCCGCGCGATGGCCGCGACGTTCTCGCCCTTGGCGTTCCAGTCGATGTGCGGGTACAGGAAGTACTCGGCGATGCCGAGCGCCTCCAGCCGCGCCATCGCCCGCTCGTGGTCGTTGCGGCTGGCGACGGACTGCAGGATGCCGCGCCGGTCCAGCTCGCCGATGATCTCCGCGACGCCGGGGCGCAGCTCCACGCGCTCGTCCTCCAGGAGGATCCCGTCCCACACGGTGTGGTCCAGGTCCCAGACGACGCACTTCACCGGCTTCGCTCCCTGCGCACTCCCTGCGGTCACTGCGTCCTCCGTCCTCGTGTCGCGATCGGTAGGGGCCAGGTTCCATCATGGTCCTTTACCGTGCAGGCGTCAACGGGTAGGTTCCGCGGGGTATCCGGGGAAGGCAGGCGGGCAACGGGTGATCACGAAGATGACGACGACGCAAGAGGCGGCACGGGTGGTGGGTGTGGTGGGCGCGGGGGTGATGGGCGCGGGCGTGGCGCAGAACCTGGCGCAGACCGGCCACCGCGTGGTGCTGCTGGACCTCTCGGACGAGGTGCTGGCGCGCGCGCGGGCCGAGATCGAGAAGAACGTCCGCTTCCACGGGATGTTCACCAAGACCAAGGGCGGTCCCACGGCGGCCGGGGTGCTGGAGAAGATCACCTTCACCACCGACTACGCGCCGTTCGCCGGGGCCGACTTCGTGATCGAGAACGTGACCGAGAAGTGGGAGGTCAAGCAGCCGATCTACCCCGTGCTCGACGAGGTCTGCCCACCGCACGCCTGCTTCGCGGCCAACACCTCGGCGTACTCCATCACCCGGATCGGCTCGCTGACGAAGCGGCCCGGGAAGGTGCTGGGGATGCACTTCATGAACCCGGTGCCGCTCAAGCCCGTGGTCGAGGTGATCCGCGCCTTCCACACCACGCAGGAGACGCTCGACGCCGCGCTGGCGCTGCTGGCGGCCATGGGGAAGGAGGGGATCGTCGTCAACGACATGCCCGGCTTCGTCTCCAACCGCGTGCTGATGCTCACCATCAACGAGGCCGCCTGGCTGATCCAGGACCAGGTGGCGCCGGTGGAGGACGTGGACCGCATCTTCAAGACCTGCTTCGGGCACAGGATGGGGCCGCTGGAGACGGCCGACCTGATCGGCCTCGACACCATCCTCTACTCCATCGAGGTGCTGTACGAGAGCTACAACGACAGCAAGTACCGCCCCTGCCCGCTGCTGAAGAAGATGGTGGACGCGGGGCTGCACGGGCGGAAGAACGGCCGCGGCTTCTACGACTACGACCTACCCGGAGAGCGATGAGCGAGCAGGAGATCCGCGCGCAGGTGCGCGAGTTCGTCGGGCGCTTCGTGCGCGGCCACGAGCTGGACGACGGCGAGGACATCTTCGCCACCGGCTTCGTCAACTCGATGTTCGCCATGCAGCTGGTGCAGTTCGTCGAGACGACGTTCGGCATCACCTGCGAGAGCGAGGACCTGGAGATCGACAACTTCCGCAGCATCGACGCGCTCACCGCGTTCGTGCAGCGCAAGCAGGGCGTCGCCGCCTGAGCCGATGAGCGGCCCGGGCGCCGTCGAGTCCCCCGCTCGCCTGGAGCTGGGCCCCGCGCAGGAGCGCGCCCGCGCCGCCTTCGCCGCCTTCGCCGGGCGCGAGGTGGCCCCGCACGCCGGCGCGTGGGACCGCGCGGCCGCCACCCCGCGCGAGGTGATCGGCCGCCTGGCCGCCGAGGGGTACCTGGGCGCGGGGGTCCCGCGGGAGCACGGAGGCGCGGGGATGGACTGGGTCACCTTCGGGCTGCTGAACGAGGAGCTGGGCCGCGCCTGCTCGTCCGTCCGCTCGCTGGTGACGGTGCACAGCATGGCGTGCCACGGCGTGCTGCGCTGGGGGAGCCGAGCGCAGAAGGAGCGCTGGCTGCCGCGCCTGGCCTCGGGCTCCGTGCTCGGCGCCTTCGCGCTCAGCGAGCCCGGCGTCGGCAGCGACGCGGGCGCGGTGGAGACCACGGCGGTCGCGGACGGGGACGCGTACGTCCTGACGGGGCGGAAGAAGTGGATCACCTACGGCCAGCTCGCCGACGTCTTCCTGCTGTTCGCGAAGACGGAGGGGAAGCCGGTCGCCTTCCTGGTGGAGCGCGGCGCGCCGGGGCTCGACGTCCGCCCGCTGCACGGGATCACCGGCACCCGCGCCGCGATGCTGGCGGAGCTCGTCCTCGACGGCTGCCGCGTGCCCGGGGAGAGCCGCGTCGCCGGCCCCGGCTTCGGGCTGGCGGTGGCGATGTCGGCGCTGGAGGTCGGGCGCTACAGCGTGGCGTGCGGCTGCGCGGGACTGGTCCGCGCCTGCCTGGACGCCTCGCTGGCGTATGCTTCTGAGCGCGTGCAGTACGGCGTCCCCATCGGCGAGCACCAGCTCGTGCAGCGCATGCTGGCGAACATGGCGGCCGACTGGCGTGCGGCCCACTGGCTGTGCCTGCGCGCCGGCTGGCTGCGCGACGCGGGCGACCCGGCCGCCGGTCCGGAGACCTTCGTGGCGAAGTACTTCGCCTCCACCGCCGCGACCCGTGCCGCGCTCGACGCCGTGCAGGTCCACGGCGCCAACGGCGTGAGCGAGGAGTACCCCGTCGAGCGCTTCCTGCGCGACTCGCGGGTGATGGAGATCATCGAGGGGAGCACGCAGATCCAGCAGATC
>DASUNK010000144.1:0-2172 GCA_036277195.1 Longimicrobiaceae bacterium
CAGCGCTTCCGCTACCACGACGGCTACTGGGACCCGGTGGAGCGCGAGTTCAACGGCTTCGGCTACGTGGAGAGCTGGGACGCCGAGTCGTTCGACGAAGCGGCGCCGCCCTCGGCGGAGGCGTACGTGCCGCCGGCGTACACGCGCGCCTGGTATCACACCGGGGCGTACGAGGACGCTGGCCCGATCGCCGCCGCCTACCGCGCCGAGTTCTGGCACGGCGACCCGCTGGCGTACCCGATGCCGGGGGCGTACTTCGGCGAGGCGGTGCAGGGCGCGGACGCGTCCACCCAACGCCAGGCGCACCGTGCGCTGCGGGGGATGGAGCTGCGCCGCGAGGTGTACGGCGACGACGGCACGCCCCGGGCCGCCGACCCGTACACGGTGGCGGACACGTGCTGGCTGGCGCAGCCGGTGCAGCCGGGGGAGAACGGCCGGGCCGCCGTTTTCTACGTCCGCCCGCGCGAGAGCATCGGGTACGACTACGAGCGCGAGCCGGCGGACCCGCGCGTACGGCACGACTTCGTGCTCGAGGACACCCTCTTCGCCCCTGGCGGCGCCGAGGAGTACCGGGTCCGGAGCTGCACGGTGGACTACCCGCGGCGCCCCTCGGCCAGCCCGGACGTCTGCGTCTACTCCGAGCAGGCCGAGCTTCGCGCCACGGCCACGGAGGAGCGGCGCACCCGCATCCTCCACCCCTACCGGATGGTGGGGGTCACCTTCGAGCGGCGCGCCTTCGAGCTTTCCGGGGTGAGCCTGGACGGCGCCCGCTTCCTCACCTTCGACGCGGCCGCGGCGCAGGTGAGGGCCGCGCTGGAGAATCCCATCCCCTACGGCGTGCCGTTCACCCCCGGCGCCACGCAGGCGCGCACCTTCTCCTGGCAGCAGAGCTACTTCTGGGACGAGGCGCAGTCCGCCGCCCTCCCGCTGGGCCGGGTGTCGCCGCGCGCGCTCCCGCACCACGCGCCCGCCGCCGTCTTCACCGACGCGTGGCTGGAGGAGGCGTACGGCGGACGGGTGGACGCGGCGCTGCTGGAGCGCGAGGGCGGCTACGCGCGCACGGAAGACGGCTACTGGTGGAACCGCGGGGTGGTGCAGCACTTCTTCATCGGGCCGGAGCGCTTCTACCTACCCTGCGAGACGGCGAACGACTTCGCCTTCGTCGACCCCGCGGCCACCGACGGGCTGCGCGTGCGCACCACCCGGGCGTACGACGCGCCGCACTACGTGGCCGAGGTGGAGGTGCGCGAGGTGCTGGACGGGGAGACGGCGCTGGTCACCCGCGCGGAGCTCGACTACCACGTGGTGCAGCCGTGGCAGCTCACCGACTCCAACGGCGTGGTGAGCCAGGTGCTCCACGACCCGCTGGGCCGGGTGACGGCCACCTCCGTCTTCAAGCCCGCCGAGGGCGACCGCCCCCGCGAGGGCGACGGCGACCTGCGCGAGTACGTGGTGCGCCCGGAGGCCACCTTCGCCACGGTGCTGGCGGACAAGCCGTACTACCTGCAGCAGGCCACCACCTTCCTCTTCTACGATCCGTGGGCGTTCGAGCGCGACGGGCAGCCGGCCTCGACGGTGGCGCTGGAGCGGCAGGTGCACGTCGGCGACCTGCCGCCGGGCGAGGAGAGCCCGATCCAGGCGCAGGTGTCGTTCTCCGACGGGCTCGAGCGCGTGGTCGTGGCGAAGGCCGAGGCCGGGGACGAGGCGGGCCGCTGGATCGCCTCCGGGCGCACCGTCTACAACAACAAGGGCGAGCCCGCCGAGCAGTATCTCCCCTACGACTCCGCCACCCCGTACTACGAGGCGGAGGCCGAGGGGCCGGACCTCCCGCCCACCGTCACCCGCTACGACCCGCTGCTGCGCCCCGTGCGCGTGGACACGCCGCAGGGGTTCTTCACCCGCACCGTCTACCAGGCGTGGCAGCGGGCGGCGTACGATGAGAACGACACCGTCCGCGACTCGGCGTACTGGCTGGCGCACGCCGGTGATCCCGACCTCAGCCGCGAGGAGCGTGACGCGCTGGAGAAGGCGGCCGCCTGCTACGACACCCCCGCCGTAACCGTGCTGGAGAGCGGCGGCGTACCGGTGCGCGAGGTGCTGGACAACCTGGGCTCCGTGCCGCCGGACGCTTTCACCGCCGTGGTGGCGGGGACGGAGGTGACTTCGGAGCAG
>DASUNK010000145.1:0-3032 GCA_036277195.1 Longimicrobiaceae bacterium
ACCCCGAATACGGGTGCGAGCTTCAGCCCATCGACTTCGTCAAGGTCGCCGAGGCCTGCGGCGGGACGGCGTTCCGTATCGAGGACCCTGCGAGCTGTGGCGACATCCTCGACTCGGCCCTGCGCGTGCCCGGCCCCGTCCTGGTGGAGGCGGTGGTCGATCCCTACGAGCCGCCCATGCCGGCCCGGATCACGGCCGATCAGGCGAAGCACTTCGCGGAGTCGCTCGTGAAGGGTCAGCCCGCGGCGCGGAAGATCTTCCGCACGGTGCTCAAGGATCGCATCAAAGAGATGATCTGAGAGGCGCCGGCCGGCCCCCGTAGCGGATACCATCGCGCCCATCATGGTGAGTTCCGCCATCGACGGCGTGGCCGAGCGGCTGAGGAGGCGCGTCCGCGGCGAGGTGCGCTTCGACGCCAAGAGCCGGCTGCTCTACAGCACCGACGCCTCGCTCTACCAGCTCCTCCCGGTGGGGGTGGTGGTGCCGCGCGACGCGGACGACGTGGTGGCGGCGGTGGCCCTGGCGGCCGAGCACGGGGTGCCGGTGCTCCCCCGCGGCGGCGGGACGGCGCTGGCCGGGCAGACGGTGGGCGCCGCCCTGGTGCTGGACTTCACCAAGGCGATGAACCGGGTGCTGGCGATCGACCCGGACCGCCGCACCGCGCGGGTGCAGCCGGGGCTGCGGCTGGACCGGCTCAACCGCGAGTGCGCCCCGCACGGGCTGCACTTCGGGCCGGACCCGGCCACCATCCGCCAGTGCGCGCTCGGCGGGATGATCGGCAACAACTCGTGCGGCGCCCGCTCGCTGGTCTACGGCAAGACGGGCGACCACGTGCACACGCTGGACTGCGTGCTGGCCGACGGGCGCTGCGCCCACTTCGGCCCGGTGGCCCGCGGCGACGTGGCCGGCCTCCCGGGGGTGGAGGGCGAGCTGGCGCGCGCGGTGCTGGCCCTGCTGGAGCCCGAGCGGGAGCGCATCCTCGCCCGCTATCCCAAGATCCCCCGGCGCGTCTCCGGCTACAACTTCGACGCGGTGCTGGAGGACCCCGAGCTCAACCTGGCGCGGCTGGTGGTGGGCTCCGAGGGGACGCTGGCCACGGTGGTCGAGGCCACGCTCGGGCTGGTGCCGATCCCCCCGGCGCGCGCGCTGGTGCTCCTCTCCTTCGCCGAGCGCTTCACCCCCTTCGACGCCGTCCCCGAGATCCTGCGCGAGCGCGGGCTCTCGGCGCTGGAGATCGTGGACTCGCGGGTGCTCGAGGGCGCCCGCTCGCTCTTCGCCTACCGCGCCACCGCGGCGCTGGCGGCGCCGGACGCGCTGGGGGTGCTCTTCTGCGAGTTCGCGGGCGAGGCGGCGGACGAGGTGGCGGGGCTGGCGCACGACTTCGCGCGGCGGGCGCCGGGGCTGCCGGGATCGCCCTCCGCCGGCGTCTTCCTGAGCCCCGCCGAGCAGGCGGCCGCCTGGGCGCTCCGGCAGGCGGCCACCGGGCTCCTCTACCTCACCACCTCGAGCAAGGAGGTGAAGCCGCAGGAGTTCGTGGAGGACACGGGGATCCCCCCCGAGCGGCTGGGCGCCTACACCCGCGCCTTCGAGGAGATCGTGCGGCGCCACGGCACCACCACCGGCTTCTTCGGCCACGCGGGGCAGGGGTGCCTGCACATCCGCGTGGACCTGAACCTCAAGCGCGGCGAGGACCGCTCGCGAATGTACCGCATCGCCGCCGACATCGCCGACCTGGTGGTGGAGTTCGGCGGCTCGCTCTCCGGCGAGCACGGCGACGGGCTGGCGCGCTCGGAGTTCCTCCCGGTGATGTTCGGCCCCGAGATCATGGCGCTGCACCGCGGGGTCAAGCGCCTCTTCGACCCCGAGGACCGCATGAACCCGGGGAAGATCGTCCCCCCGGTGCAGCGCATGGACGAGAACCTGCGCTTCGACGAGGCGCCGGCGGTGGCGCCGCCCACCTGGTTCGACTACTCGGCCGACGGCGGGTGGGAGGTGGCGGTGGAGAAGTGCAACGGGATGGCGGTCTGCCGCAAGCTGGACGCGGGGACGATGTGCCCCTCCTTCATGGTGACGCTGGAGGAGCAGCACTCCACCCGCGGGCGGGCGAACGCGCTGCGCGAGGCCATGCGCGGCCGGCTGCCGGGGATGCGCAGCCACGAGGTGCTGGAGGCGCTGGACCTGTGCCTGGCGTGCAAGGCGTGCAAGACGGAGTGCCCGGTGGGGGTGGACATGGCGCGCTACAAGGCCGAGTTCCTGGCGCAGCACCACCGCGAGCACGGCACCCCGCGCGAGGCGCTCTTCTACGGCCGCATCCACGACGTGGCGCGCGCCGGGAGCCGGGCGCCGGGGCTGGCGAACCTGGGGCAGCGCCTCCTCTCGCCGCTGGTGAAGCGGCTGGGCCACGTGGACCCGCGCCGCGGCCTCCCCGCGCTGGCGGGCGAGCCGTTCCGCCGCTGGTTCGGCCGGCGCGGCCGCGGCGCCGCGGCGGGCAAGGGGCGGCCCACGGTGGTGCTCTTCGACGACACCTTCCACGGCTACTTCCAGCCGGGGCCGCTGCGGGCGGCGGTGGCGGTGCTGGAGCGGGCGGGGTTCCGGGTGGCGCTGCCGCGGCGGCCGGTGTGCTGCGGGCGCGCGGCCATCAGCAAGGGGCTGCTGGACCACGCGCGCGCGCTGCAGCGGCGGCTGGTGGAGGTGCTGGCGCCCGAGGTGGAGGGCGGGGCGTGGATCGTGGGGGTGGAGCCCAGCTGCATCCTGACGCTCCGCGACGAGCTGCCGGACCTGGCGCGCGACCCGCGGGCCACGGCGCTGGCGGGAGCGTCGGCCACGCTGGAGGAGTTCCTGGCGGGATTGCCGGAGTGGCGTCCGGGGCGGCTGGAGCGGGGGGCGCTGGTGCACGGGCACTGCCACCAGAAGGCGCTGGTGGGGATGGGACCCACCACCGAGGTGCTGTCGCGGGTGGAGGGGCTGGAGTTCACGTTGCTGGATTCGGGGTGCTGCGGGATGGCGGGGTCGTTCGGGTACGAGCGGGGGCA
>DASUNK010000146.1:0-2616 GCA_036277195.1 Longimicrobiaceae bacterium
CCAGCGTGCGCACGGCGAAGAGGATCGCCAGCAGGGTGAGGGTGCGCATGGTCCAGCTTCCTCGGGCAATGCAGGCCTCCGACCGGCGATGCGCCGGCGCTCCCGCGCCGGTGCCCACCCCGCGGCGGCCTGGCCTGCCGCGGGGCGACATCCAGAACGTGGCTGTGAGCGGATAAGTTTCATTCCTCGAACCACTTGGAGCCGCTGCGGCCTCAGTACCGCTGCAGCGAGGGGTCCACCTCGTCGGCCCAGGCGAGGATGCCGCCGCGCAGGTTCCAGAGCCGGCCGAATCCCTCCTCGCGCAGCCATTCCAGCACGTTGGCGCTGCGCACCCCGGAGCGGCACATCAGCACCGTCTCCTCGGCGGGGTCCAGCTCGTCCAACCGGCCGGAGAGCTCGCTCATCGGCACCAGCCGGGCGCCGTATCCGCCCAGGTTGGCGATCTGCCATTCGAAGGGCTCGCGCACGTCCACGATGCGCAGGCGGTCGCCCCGGTCCAGGCGGGCCTTCAGCTCGGTGGGGGTGATCTCCGGAATCAACCCGTCCTCCTCCTGCACGCGGCTCTCCTCGGCGGCCGGGGCGAGGCCGCAGAAGCTCTCGTAGTCGATCAGCTCGCGGACGGTGGGGCTCTCGCCGCACACCGGGCACGCGGGGTCGCGGCGCAGCCGCATTTCGCGGAACCTCATCCGCAGGGCATCGAAAAGCAAGAGCCGGCCGAGCAGCGTCTCGCCCGCGCCCAGGAGGAGCTTGAGCGCCTCCGTGGCCTGGATGCAGCCGACCACCCCCGGGAGCACGCCCATCACCCCGCCCTCGGCGCAGTTGGGCACCAGGTGGGGCGGCGGCGGCTCGGGGAAGAGGCAGCGGTAGCAGGGCCCGTGCGGGGCGTGGAAGACGGAGGCCTGCCCCTCCCAGCGCAGGATGGAGCCGTAGACGTTGGGACGGCCGGTGAGCACGCAGGCGTCGTTCAGCAGGTAGCGGGTGGGGAAGTTGTCGGTGCCGTCCACCACCACGTCGTACTCGCGGACGATGTCGAGCGCGTTGGCCGAGGTGAGGCGCACGGGGTGCGGCTCGACGGCCACGCCCGGGTTGATCTCGCCGATGCGCTCGCGGGCCGAGTCCAGCTTGGAGCGGCCGACGCCCGAGGTGGAGTGGATGATCTGGCGCTGGAGGTTGGTGGCGTCCACCGAATCGAAGTCCGCCACCCCCAGGGTGCCCACGCCGGCGGCGGCCAGGTAGAGCGCCACGGGCGAGCCCAGGCCACCGGCGCCCACCACCAGCACGCGGCCGGCCTTGAGGCGGCGCTGCCCGTCGGGGCCCACCTCGGGGAGGATGAGGTGCCGCGCGTAGCGGAGGGCCTCGTCCGCCGACAGCTCGGGGGCCACGGGCTCGGTGATGGTCATCGCGGGACACTCCCTCTCTTCCGTACGCCGGAGCCTGCATCTCTCCAAGCTTAACCGGCCCCCGGCGCGGGCGGAAGCGGGCACGGCACCAGCCTTGTATCACTCCCCGGCAGCCGCTAGCATTCCGCGGCTGGTGAACGGGGGAGGAGGGCTTCCCCGACCGCTGAACCCATGCGCTCCGGCGGCCAGGGAAGAGATGGATTTTCTGCTGCAAGTGCTCGACTTCTTCCGTCACCTCGACACCCACCTGGCGGAGATCGTGGGCCGCTACGGCGGGTGGGCGTACGGCATCCTGTTCGCCATCATCTTCTGCGAGACCGGGCTGGTGGTGACCCCCATCCTCCCGGGCGACTCGCTCCTCTTCGCGGCGGGGGCCATCGCCGCCACGGGGGCCATCGACGTGCGGGTGCTCTGGGTGCTCCTCACCGTGGCCGCCATCCTGGGCGACACGGTGAACTACTGGATCGGCTCGGCCGTGGGGCTGCGCGTGTTCAAGGAGGACGCGAAGGTGCTGAAGACCGCGTACCTGCGCCGCACCCAGGCCTTCTTCGCGAAGCACGGGGGCAAGACCATCATCCTGGCGCGCTTCATCCCCATCGTGCGCACCTACGCGCCGTTCGTGGCGGGGGCGTCGAGCATGAACTACGCGAAGTTCCTCACCTACAACGTGGTGGGCGGGGTGCTGTGGATCACCCTCTTCCTGCTGGGCGGGTTCTTCTTCGGCAACATCCCGTTCGTGAAGGAGAACTTCGAGCTGGTGGTGATCGTCATCGTCCTGCTGAGCGTCGCCCCGGCGGTGGTCGAGCTGGTGAAGAGCCGGCGCGCGGCGCGCCGCGGCGGCGACCTGCGCCCGGACTCGGTATGAGGCTGGCGCTCGCCTGCGCGCTGGCGCTCTGCGCCGCGGCCCCGGGCCTGGCCGCCCAGGAGCGCGAGCCCGCCCGCCCGGACACCGTGGCGGCGGACTCCATCGTGCTGGTGGTGGATACCGTCCCGGCAGAGACGGCCGCGGCGCGCCCGCGGCGGACGCCGTTCGCGGTGCGCGCCAGCGGGCGCCCGGAGCCCGGCCGCTACCGCCGCGAGGTGGTGTGGGCGGTGCCGGACACCATCCGGCGCGACACGGCGCGGGGCGACAGCATTCGCCCGGCGGAGGTCGACTCGGCCGGCGCTTCGGCGGACAGTGCCGGTGCGGAGCGCGACCTCTCCAAGCCGGACCCGG
>DASUNK010000147.1:0-4894 GCA_036277195.1 Longimicrobiaceae bacterium
GCCGGTTGCGCGTGGCCACGCCCACGGTGAGGAGAGTCACGGGGGCGGCCGCAGCGCGCGCGAGTCCACGCGCACGTAGAGGGTGGCGCCCTCCACCCACACCGGGCGGTAGCCCGCGAGATGCGGGAGGATGTTGGCGTCGTACTCCCGGTTGAACACCACGTCCGGGCGCAGCCGCTGGATCGACCAGGCGTAGTCCCACTTGAGGTGCCCCGGCCAGAATCCCAGGAAGCGGTGGAAGCCGGCCGGCGGCCCCACCATGGGGAGGCGCGCGATCCGCCGGTCGCTCTTCCCCAGCAGGTCGATGCAGGTGCGGTGGGCGAAGTACGGCGTGGCGCCCGCCCATTGCACCGCCACCACCGCGTCGGGCGCCGCGTTCTCGCGCAGCCACACCCCCAGCCGCGTCATCTGGGCGTTGTCCTCCACGTGCATCGGCGGGTCGAGCAGCAGCCACTCCGGGAGCGAGCGCGGCCCCTTGAGCGCGTTGAAGCTCACGGCGGCCAGCGCCACCAGCGCCACCCACGCCGTCCCGGCGCTCGCGGTCTTCCACGGCAGGCGCCCGGCTTCGTCCGCGTGCCGCAGCACGAAGGAGCCGACGCCGCGCAGCGCCATCGCCAGCAGCACGAAGTAGAGCGGCATGGCGACGACGATGTAGCGGTTGGCGCCTCCCCACCACTCCCAGGCGTCGCCTCCCACGTACACGCTGTAGACCACCTGCGCCGCGAAGAGCGCCAGCAGCAGCCGCACCCCGCGCGGGTGCCGGAAGAGGAGGAGCCCCAGCGGGAGGAAGAAGATCAGCGGGTTGGCGTACCAGGCGAAGTCCAGCAGCACCCACGCCCCGCGCGTCATGCGCAGCAGCGCCGGGTAGCCGGTCATCTTCAGGTAGTAGGTGTTGGGGAGGACGTCGCCGTAGTACCAGAGGCGGAGCGCCGTCTGCGCCCCGACGAAGAGGAGGAGGGTGAGGGCGCCCGCCGCCGCGTGCCGGAGCCGGCGCGGCCGGTCGGCCAGGGCGAGGAAGCCGGCGAGCGCCAGCAGCGGCACCACCCCGTCCGGCCGCACCAGCGTGGCGATCCCCAGCACGAGATAGGGGGCCGGGGAGAAGCGGCCGCGCTCCCACGCGCGCAACGCCAGGAGCGCGGCCGTGCTCAGCAGCAGGGCCAGCAGCCCCACCTCCATCCCCTGCAGCGCCCAGTTGTTGAGCGGCAGGTAAAAGGCGGTGAGCGCCGCCGCCGCCAGCGCCACCGCGCGCCGGCCCGAGAGCCGCAGCGCCAGCGCGCGCACCACGAACAGGTTCGCGGCCAGCAGGAGCGCGCCGGTGGCCTGGACCACCAGGCTGACCTTCGACTCCGGGAGCCCCAGCCGGTGCGCCAGCGCCAGGTACAGCGTCCACAGGGGATTGGTGATCCCCTCCACCCGCTCGCCCCCGGGGTTCCAGACCAGTCCGTGTCCCTCCGCCAGGTTGCGCGCGTAGCGCATGGAGATCATGGCGTCGTCGAAGAGCGAGAAGTAGCGCTCGCCCCCCACCAGGAAGCTCGTCTGGAAGATGAAGACGGCGGCGTACGCGAGGTAGGCGGCCACCAGCGCGATCCAGAGCGGGTCGCGCCCGCCGCGGGCGCTCACCCCGGCCACAGCGCGTACGCCGAGAGGCCGGCCCAGGCCAGCACGGTGAGCAGCAGCGGCCAGTCGCCCCAGAGCGCCTCGGTGGGGCTCTCGCCCACCTCCAGCGTGCGCACCATGTACCAGTAGCGGAACACGCCGAAGAGCACGAGCGGGATGGTGACCACCAGCGCCGGGCGCACCGCCACCACGTAGAGGCTGTAGAAGACGATGGCCGAGATGGAGGCCAGCTCGGCGTAGCGGTCCAGCAGCTCCACCGAGTACGAGCCGAGCACCGCGCGCGCCCCGCCCCCGGCCGCCAGCTCCTGCCGGCGCTTGACCGCGGCCAGGTAGAGCGCCAGGCAGAGGGTGGTGATGAGCATCCACGACGAGAGGGGGACCGCCACCGCCACCGCGCCGGCGTAGACGCGCAGCACGAACCCCGCGGCCACGCAGAAGAGGTCCACGACCGGCACGTGCTTGAGCTTGAGCGAGTACGCCACGTTGAGCACCAGGTACACCGCCAGCACGCCGCCCACCGCCGGGAATATCACCCCGCTCGCCGCCAGCACCGCCCCCAGCGCGACCAGCAGCAGCCGCGCCGCCGCGGGCGAGACCGTCCCCGCGGCCAGGGGGCGGGAGTGGCGCTTGGCCGCGTGCAGCCGGTCGCTCTCCAGGTCCACCAGGTCGTTGACCACGTAGACCAGCGATGAGGCCACGCAGAAGAGGGCGGCGGCAGCCAGTGCGCGCAGCACCGACGGCCCGTGCGGGAAGAGCCCGGCGAAGAGGGTGGGCGCCAGCACGAAGCCGTTCTTGATCCACTGCCGCGGCCGCAGCAGCCGCACCAGCGGCCAGCGCGGCGCGGCCGGCGCCGGGACGGGCGCGGGACGCGCGGCGGGGTCGGCGGCGAGGGGGGAGCGCGTCACAGGCGGAGCCGCTTGAAGAGCCCTTCGGGGATGGCGCGGATGCCGAGCATCACCACCCGCCAGAAGCCGGGGAGGTAGACCACGTTCCGCCGGCGCTCCACCGCGCGGCGGATGCCGCGGGCCACCCGCTCGGGGGGCGCCACCAGGAAGGTGCCCGGCTTGCCGAAGACCATGCGCGTGTCCACGAACCCGGGGAGGACGGTGGTGACGTGCACGCCGCGGTGGAAGAGGCGGTTGCGCAGCCCCTGCAGGTAGGCGGTGAGCCCCGCCTTGGCGGCGCCGTACAGGTAGTTGCTCTGCCGTCCGCGCTCGCCCGCCACCGACGACACCACGCACACCCACCCGCGCCCCAGCGCCGCCAGCCGCTCCGCGAGCGGGGTGAGGAGCGACACGCAGGCGGTGAGGTTGGTGTCGATGACGCGGCGCGCCTCGGCGGCGTCGGTGGCGGCCTGCTCCGGGTCTCCCAGGTAGCCGAGGAAGACGAGCACCCCCTCCGGCTCGCCGCCGGCCGCGGCGAGCATGCGCTCCACGGCGGCCGGGTGGGTGTCGAAGGCCAGCGCGTCCATCACCAGGGTGGAGATCGCGATGCCGTGGCGCACCCGCAGGTCCGCGGCAACCGCGTCCAGCTCCTCCTCGTCGCGCGCGGCCAGCACCAGCGCGTGCCCGGCGCCGGCCAGCTCGGCGGCGGCGGCGCGCGCCATGGCCGAGGTGGCGCCGATCACCAGCACGGGTCCCTTCGCCGCGGCGCTCACGGCGCCAGCCCCACGCGCCGCGCCAGCGACGAGGTGAGCACCCCCTCCGGGTCCAGCTCCGCCTTCACCGCGCGGAAGCGCTCCGCCTGGGGATACATCGCCGCGAAGCTCGCAGGGGTGAGGGTGGCGTCCTTGGCCAGGTACACCCGCCCGCCGTGCTCCAGCACCACCCGGTCCAGCCCGTGGACGAACTCCACCAGCCCCGCCGCCACGGGAAGGTCGAGCGCCAGCGTGTAGCCGGCGAGGGGAAAGGAGAGGAGCCCCGGGTTGGCGTCGCCGAAGCGCTTGAGCACCGCCAGGAACGAGGGCCGGCGCGATGCCGCCAGCGCCTCCAGCAGCCGCACCATCCCGTCGCGCCCGCGCTCCAGCGGGAGCACGGCCTGGTACTGCACGAAGCCGCGCCGGCCGTAGAGCCGGTTCCAGTCGCGCACGGCGTCGAGCGGGTAGAAGAAGGCGTCGAGGTCCACCAGCCGCCCGGCGCGGTCCGGGTGCGCGGCGCGGTAGAGGCGGTTGAAGGCGGCCACGCTGAAGCGGTTGAGCGTACCCGCCGGCAGCTCCACCGGCACCCGCGTCCCGCGCCGATGCGGGAGGGCGAGCGGGTCGCGCCCGCGCGCCTGCGCGGCGGGGGCGTGGTTGCCGCGCATCAGCACACCGCGCCCCAGCGCCCGCCCCGTGGCCAGGCAGTCGATCCACGCCACCGAGTAGCGGTAGCCGTCGTCCGACTCCGCGAAGCGCTCCAGCGCGGCGTCCACGTGCGGCGTGCGCTCCTCGTCCACCGTCACGTACGCGGACTCCACCGGCGCCAGCCGCAGCCTCACGGCCAGGATGGCGCCGGTGAGCCCCATCCCCCCCACGGTGGCCCAGAAGACCTCCGTGTTCTCGTCCGGCGAGCAGTGCAGCACGCCGCGCGCGGGCGTCAGCAGCGTCAGGCGCTCCACGAAGCGGGCGATGGTTCCGTCGCGGTGGTGGTTCTTGCCGTGCACGTCCGCCGCCACCGCGCCGCCCACGGTCACGAACTTCGTCCCCGGCGTCACCGGGAGGAACCAGCCGCGCGGGAGGAAGGTGGCGAGGATCTCCGCGAAGCTCACCCCCGCCTCGCATTCCAGCACGCCGGTGGCGGGGTCGAAGTCCAGCAGCCGGTTGAGCCGCAGGTGGCTGACCACGCCGCCGTCCTGGTTGAGCGCCGCGTCGCCGTAGGCGCGTCCCAGGCCCCGCGACACACACCCGCCGGCAGGATGGCTGCGCAGCACCTCGGCCAGCTCGGACCGCTTTTCCGGGCGGTAGAGGCGGCACGCCTGCACCGGGAAGCGCCCCCACCCCGAGAGCGGCTGGAGCCGAGCGAGTGCCATGCGTGGGGGAGCGGGGGTTCGCGGCGGAGGTGCCGGGAGATCAAGTGCGGGCGCGGCCTGAAGATGTGCGCGGAATGCACCCCGCCGCAAGCCCGCGATGAGCCGTTTCGCACGCTCGATCGTTATATTGAGCAGACTTCCATCCTCCGAGAACGCCCGCATGCCTCGCACTGCACCTTCCCTGCTCATCCTGCTCGCGCTGCCCGCCGCCGGCTGCGGCGGGACCGAGGAGCCGCCGCCTCCGATCGACGCGGCCGCCTACGAAACGTCG
>DASUNK010000148.1:0-3428 GCA_036277195.1 Longimicrobiaceae bacterium
GCCTCTTCCGTGGGATCGGGGGCGCAGCACGAAGCGTTCTCGGCGCCCGCGTGCAGGGCGGAGACGCGGGTGAGGCGGCGCAGGAAGCGCAGCGTCTCGCCGCGCGCGTCCGGCGCGAAGCCGGCGAGGATCGCCTCCACCTCCCACACGGCGTCGTCCAGCAGCTGCGCGTGCAGGTCGCGGCCGGCGTCGGTCACCTGCAGCTGCAGCGCGCGGCCGTCGCGCGGGTCCGCCACGCGCCGCACCCACCCGTGGTCCTCCAGCAGCCCCACGATGCGGCACGCCGTGCTCTTGTCCACGAACAGCTCCGCCGCCAGCCGGTTGAGCGACACCGCGCCCAGCCGCGCCAGCGCCTCCAGCGCGTGCGCCCCGGAGACGGTGAGGCCGTAATACGAGGCGCGCTCCCGGTCGCGGAACTGCTGGAGCCGCACCAGGTCCAGCAGCGCGCGGTGGAAGTCCTCCGCCTCCTCCTGGGGCTCGGCAGCCGGCGCGGGATCGCTCATCGGGTGGGGGTCTCCACCGGGCGCAGCTGCCGGTTGCGGGCCTTCTCCTCGTACATCTCCGCGTCGGCCCGGCGGATGGCGGCCTCGAGGTCCTCGGCACCCTCGTAGTCCGCCGCGCCCAGGCTCAGCAGCAGCGGCAGCGCCGGCCCCTCGCCCGGCGGCGGCGACGCATTGGCCAGGCGGATGAACTCGCGCACCCGCGGCTCCACCTCGGCCGCGCGGGCGCCGGGGAGGAGGAGGAGGAACTCGTCGCCCCCCCACCGGTAGAGCCGGTCCGAGGCGCGGGTGGCGGCCCGCAGCGTGTCGGCCAGACGCCGCAGCAGGTCGTCGCCCGCGGCGTGGCCGTGCACGTCGTTGACTTCCTTCAGGTTGTCCATGTCGAGCATCACCGCCGTCCCGAAGCGGGCGCGCGCCGCCTCCAGTCCCACCCGCTCGTAGAAGGCCCGCCGGTTGAGCGCGCCGGTCAGCGAGTCGTGCAGCGCCTGCCGCTTCAGCTCGTCGTGCGCCACGGCCAGCTGCGCGTGCGCGTCGTCGGCCTCGCGCTTGGCATCCTCCATCAGCAGCACCACCATCCCGTATCCCAGCAGCATCTGCAGCAGCAGGTCGATGTACGAGTTGTGCTGCACCACCAGCGCCAGCAGCGGCGGCCCGGCGGGCCCCGGTCCGGCCACGTCGACCGACCGGGCGAACGCCACCCCGTAGGTGATCCAGAGCGCCGCCAGCGTGGCGAACGCCGCCGCGGTGACGCGGCTCCCGAGCGTGGCCCGCGACGGGCGCAGCCGGAAGAGGAGCACGGCGCACCCGGCGAAGGCCAGCGCCGCCACCGGGCTCTGCCACACCACCACCTGGTTGAGGTCCCTGGAGAAAAGGGCCGACGCCAGCGCGTACGCCGCCAGCGGGATGCCGGCGCGGGCGAAGAAGGCGCGCACCCGCACCCCCATCACGTAGCCCAGCGTCCCCGCCGCCAGGAAGGCGACGAAGAGGAGCTTGGCGAGCTGGTAGAGGAAGACCACCACCTTCCCGAGGGGGCTGGCGCCCGCCTCCAGCCCGGGCATGACGTAGAGCAGCAGCACCGCCGAGAGCGCGGCCACCAGCGCCAGCCACCCCTGGCTCCACGCCAGGAAGTACGGGCGGCGCCCGGCCTGGCCGCGCAGCAGGAAGAAGAGGCCCGCCAGCGGCACCGTCCCCCCGAGCTGCGCGAGCAGCCCGATGAGCGCCACCAGCGAGCCGAGCTGCTCGTCGCTCATCGCGGCGCGGGGCGGGGGGCGGGTGCGGCGTGCGGAAGGGGCATGGAGAAGGGGATGGGGGGAAGGAGACGGGCGGGCGGCTCAGCCGGAGCCGAGCCGCCCCCGGGCCGACGACTGCGCCTCCAGCTTCTCGCGCTTGCGGGCGTCCTTGACCTTCTCGCCGGGGAAGCGGCAGTCCACCTCGACGCCGCCCATCATGCAGAACCCGCCGATGCGCAGCACGGGGGCGTTCGGGTCCACCGGCGCCTCCACGCGCCCCGTCTGCTCGAAGGCGCCCATGATGGCCAGGCCGTTCATCTCCACGTGCACCCCGGGGGGCACCACGATCTCCACCCCGCCCATCAGGGTGAAGACGCTGATTTCGGTGACGCCCGGGCCGAAGCGCGCCTGGCGGAAGTCCAGCTCCGCGCCGCCCATCACCGCCAGCACGAAGAGGTGCTCCGGCGGCGTCCAGGTGCCCACCCGCGAGGCGCCGCCCATGATGGCGGCCACGATCTGGCGCTCCGGCACGTAGTCCGCCCGGCCGACGGACTGGAACATCTGCGACGAGGCCAGGGCGGCGGAGGGCTGCAGCACGGGGAGGTCCGTCACCAGCGCCTGCAAGGCGGCCACGGAGGTGGCCTGGTGCGCGCGGTCCAGCCGCTCCTCCAGCCCCTCCGCGTCCAGGTTGTCGGCCGCGAAGTGGTCGCACAGCTGGCGGACGACGCGCTCGCGCAGCGGCTCCTGGGCGGGGGCGGGATGGGGGGCGGGTCGGTCCATCGCAGGGCCATCCGGGTTGGCGCCGGGGCGGGGCGCGCGGGGAGGCGCGGTCCGTCACCGGAACGTAGTCGCGCGCTCCCGCACGAGCAAGGCGCGCGGAACTCTCTTACGGACCTGCGGCATATGGGTTGCACCGGGCGTGCCGCAGCCTTCTTTCCCTACGACCTGGAGACGAGGATGCGGACGCAGAAGATACTGGCGATGGCGATGGCGGTGCTGGCGCTGGCGGCGGCGGCCGGCGGCTGCCGGGCCGAGGTGGAGGATGCGGGCGAGGCGCCCGAGATCAACGTCGAGGGCGGCGAGGCGCCGAAGATCGACGTGGACCCGATCGACATCGACAGCGTGGACATCGACGTGGGCACCGATACGCAGAAGATCGTGACGCCGGACGTCGACATCGACGCGGGGAAGGATACCAATCCATAAACAGAAGTCCTGAGTCCTGAGTCCTAAGTCCTAAGTGGTTCAGGACTCAGGACTCAGGACTCAGGACTCAGGACTCAGGACTTAGGACTCAGGACTTAGGACTTAGGACTATTCAGCCCCCGACCTCTTCGAACTCCCGGTAATTTCCGACCGTGAAGGTCCCCTCGAAGTCCCGCAGCAGCAGTCCCAGGGTGCCGCCCGGATCGCCGTAGACGGTGCCGCGCGCCGGCAGCCGCACCACCCCGTATGGCGTGCTCACCTCCGCGAAGTGCAGCGTCCCCCGCCCCCACGGCCGCCCGCCGCGCAGGTACTCGAAGGCGATCTCGCGCACCGCGTAGGTGGCGCCGTCGATGCGCAGCGTGCCGCGGATGTCGAGCTCGTCGCGGCGCGGCGCCACCGGGCGGAAGCTCACCGTCCACACCCCCGCCGAGTCCTGCTCGGCGTCGCGCAGGCAGTGGGTGGTGAGGAAGTTCTCCTCCAGCAGGTCCAGCTC
>DASUNK010000149.1:0-3472 GCA_036277195.1 Longimicrobiaceae bacterium
GCGTCGAGGGGCCGAAGTGGTCGTGGGTGAACACCGTGCGCAGGGTGCGGTCGCGCCCGGCCTGGTTGAGCACGTCGTCCACGTACCAGCGCTGCACCGTCTCCTGCGCCCCGATCCAGTCGTTGTTGGGACCGTTGCCGAAGAAGGGGTGCGCCCGGGCCACGGGGCAGGTGAAGGTCCCGTTGCGGGTGTCCGTCGCGGTGCAGGCGTTCTGCCGCCGGATGGCGTCCACGCGCTCGCGGGTCTCGCCCGGCGAGAAGGAGCCGTCCTCGTAGTTGAAGCCGTTGCCGGCGCCGTCCGAGGCGGTCACGTCGAACTTCACCAGGTGGATGTGCTGCCCGATGATGTCGGTGGGCGAGCGCACCTGGAAGTCGTCCATCTTGTATTCCTTCGGGATCAGGTTCACCAGGTGATAGGTCACGCAGTCACCGGTGTGAGCCCGGAAGAAGAGCGGCTCGGGGGGACGGACGCCCAGCCGGAAGGAGTCCACGTCCTGCCAGAGCGAGAACATGCGGTGCTGGGGGAAGTGCCACCCCGCCTTGTTGTACCTGGCGTCGATCTGGAGCCCCGCCGCCTTGTAGGTGCGCGGCGTCCCCACCGGGCGGCCGAAGTCGTCGATGCAGGGGTCCGCGAAGGGAGCGCCCGCCACGCCGGGACGGCCGTTGGTGATGAAGGTGTCGGCCACCACCGCGAAGGTCACCGGGTCGAAGCGGAAGGTGGGCTGCGAGCGCCGGGCGTGGAAGGCCATGGCGTTCACCTCCGCCGCCGTCCCCGTCTCCGGGAGCGCCTGCGCCACGAGGGTGACGTTGTCCTTGTGGAAGTCGAGCCGGTTCAGCGCCGGGAAGGTCGCCGTGCCGTCGCGCACCACGTGCCGCGGCAGCCCGCCGTCGAACTTGGTGTCGAGGGGCGGCTTCGGCGGCCGGTGCCCCGCCACGCCCGGGATGTAGAAGGGGAAGCCCGGCATGGTGGTGGTGGGCATCGGCGCCAGCGCGTAGGTCGGCATCGGCACCAGCCCGGGGATCGGCGTCCCCTCGGCGATCTCGCCGTCCGGGAGGGCGCGCGCCCCCGCCGCGGGGGTGCCGTCGGCGTCGAGCACCGTGCCGCTCTCGAAGACGTCGTGCACGCGCCAGAGCGCCCACATCCCCTGGGCGAAGTGGGGGTAGAAGTGGCAGTGGAAGATGGCGTCGCCCACCGTCTTGTTGCGGTTGGAGCTGCCGTCGTAGGTGATCTCGTAGGTGAAGCCGGCGCCGGGCCCGATCCCCTGCGAGTCCAGGTAGGTCGAGTTGTCCGAGTTCGGCGTGTGCAGCCACTGGTGGGCGTGCAGGTGGAAGATGTGGTGCTCCTTGGGACCCGCGTGCAGGTTGCGGATCTTCAGGTGGTCGTTCATGTAGCTGTGGTACACGTTCGACGGGTCGTCGGGGAAGAAGGCGCGGGTGGCCTTCTTGCCGGCGTCGGGCTGGCCGTCGCCGTTGCGGTCCGCGTCGGCGGGAACGTCCACCACCATCGCGGGGTCGCCCACGGCCCAGGAGGAGAGGAAGAACTCCTCGTACTTGCACTCGTTGCAGTCCCACATGGGGCCCACGCCCATGCGGTTGGCCAGCACCTCGGCGCCGATGCCGCCGGTGCCGTAGTTGATGGCGAAGGCGTCGCGCCCCGAGTGGAGGGTGAACTCCAGTTTGGGGTCCTCGAAGATCGGGTCGAACGCCTGCACCAGCCCGGCCTCGTCGTGGAAGATGATGGTCATCTCCCGGAAGGGCTTGTGCCGGTTGGGCTCCACCCGCACCGCCGGGTACTGGGTGGTGATCTGCCCCTTGTTGGGGCCGGTGATGATGGCGGTCAGGTCCGAGTGCACGATCTGGCCGTTCTGCACCATCTTGAGGATGGTGCGCCCCGCCAGGGCGTGGCCGGCGGGGTAGACCGCGTCGTAGTTGATGACGGGGTGCCCCTGCGCCGTCTTGCGCGGCACGCCGTAGGCGTCCTTGGCCTGGGCCAGCGCCAGGTCCGCGGCCGTCACCTGGCTGCGGTACCACTCGGAGCCGGTGGGCTCCACGTTCACGGCGCCGAAGAGGCCCTTCCAGATGTGGCCGCCGTCGCCGTCGCCGCCGGTGGTCTGGGCGCTGCTGTAGAGGAGGTAGGTCCCCTCCTTCTCGGCGAACCACTTGTAGGTGCGCGAGGCGCCCGGCTCCACCAGGCTGGTGGCGTTGTTCCCCACGTTGGAGCCGTCGTCGGCGATGCTGTTCACCAGCTGCATGCCGGTGACGTGCAGCGAGGCGGCGCGGGTCCCCGGCTGGTTGCTGCGGGCGGTGGTGGCCAGGTAGTTGGTGAAGGTCACCTGCAGGCACCCGCCGGCGTTCACGCGCAGCGTGATGGGGCGGGGGCGCTTGCCGTCGCGCAGCCGGGCGTTGCCGGCGGCGAGGGTGGTGCCGGAGTTCGGCACCACGTCGCCCTTCAGCGCGAAGATCATCGCCGTGGGGTCGTGCGCGCCCAGACGGTTGTAGAAGATCGCCTGGTCGAGGGCGACCACCTGGGCGCTGACCGTGTTGGAGGTGGTGCACTGGGCGGCGAGCTGGCCCGCTGCCAGCAGGCTCGCCGCCAGTGCCGTGAGGCCCACCCGGGCCCCGGGCGGCCACGCGGCCGTCCGATGTCGCGTCTCTCTCATGTCTCCGGGGTGGTGAAAAGGGGCGGAAAGGGTTCCCGCACTCCCCCGCCGCACGACGGCGCGGGCGGGGCTGGCCCGTCGTGCACCGGGCCCGCCGCCGCTTTTTCCGAAACCCGCGATGTCGCTGGAAGCCGACGACCGCACCGGGAGGGGCGCGGCGAAGGATTGCGGGCCTTCCTCAAGGCAAGGGGTATACCAGATTCCGACGGAAAAGCCAAGTATGCGTGAGAACGAGCATTTAGACGAAACTAATGGATTCTGTCAACGGCGCCCGCCCTGCACAGCTTCTGTGCACGCGCACAGACCGCCGCCCGGAGCCTGTGCCGATCAAGCGCGGTTAAGTTGTTGATCAGGCTGGAAAAAGCCGGCTTTCACCCGCTGTAAAAAAGCGATCTACGGCGGTGGAAACGGGAGATTCGCCGGCGCGAAAACCCCTCGACGGCACCAAAGAAAATTTTAGGAAACCTTAAATCGATCTGAACCGCGACCGCTTGGAATTATTTCGAATAAAGAAAGAAGGGACAGCCGTGCGGGCCGTCCCCTCTCATCCGTCGTCCTCCCCGTCCTCTCGTCCTACTCCAGCCGGTGCCGCCGCAGCTTCTCGCGCAGGGTGTTGCGGTGGATCCCCAGCAGCTCCGCCGTGTGCCCCAGGTTGCCGCCCGCCAGCGAGAGCGCGCGCCGGATGTGCCGGTCCTCGACCTCGCGCAGGGTGAGGAAGGGGTGGTCCGCCGCCGGCTCGGCGTGGGTGCCGTTGCCGCGGCCGTTGGACGACTGCGGCGGCTTCCGCCCCTCCAGCGTCAGGTGGTCGGGGCC
>DASUNK010000150.1:0-4269 GCA_036277195.1 Longimicrobiaceae bacterium
AGAAGTGGACACTCCTCTTACGTTCGGAACGTCTTCGGAAACCTGCAACGGGAAGACAGGACGTGAGCGCCAAGGAGAAGGCACTGCGCACCATCCACGAGCTCTCCGACGACTGCTCCTGGGCAGAAGTGCTCGGGGCGCTCTCTGCCCAGGCAGGGGCGTGGGGGCCGGGGGGCGCCAGCCTGGTGCGCGAGTTCCGGGTGCCGTGGGGAGCCACCCCGCCGGCGGAGCAGACCTCGCACACGGAAGCGGAGGAGGGGGAGATGAGCCGCGACTACGACGTTCTCATCGAGCGCGACACCGAGGGGTTCTACGTTGCGTCGGTTCCGGCGCTGCGCGGCTGCCACACGCAGGCCCGCACCCTGGACCTCCTGCTGGAGCGGGTGCGCGAGGCCATCGAGCTGTGCGTGGAGGTGGGGGCGCCCGCCGCCGAGACGGAGTTCGTGGGAGTGCGGCGGGTGTCCGTCCCGGCATGAGCCGCCTGCCGCGGGTCACCGGCAAGGAGCTCGCGTCGGCGTTGGGGAGGGCAGGGTTCGAGGTGGTCCGGGTGAAGGGGAGCCACCATTTTCTCCGTCACCCGGACGGGCGGGTGGCCGTGGTGCCGGTGCACGCGGGCGAGACCCTGGGCCCGGGGCTGCTCACCAGGATCCTGGCCGACGTGCGCATCACGCGGGAGGCGCTGGCGGAGCTGCTGTAGCCCTCAGGCGGTGCCGTGGCCGGTGAGCTGCCGGCCGCCGATGACGTGCAGGTGCAGGTGCGGCACCGTCTGCCCGCCCTCGCGCCCGGTGTTGACCACCACCCGGTAGCCGCTCTCCGCCACCCCCTCCTGGCGCGCCACCTCGCCCGCGGCCACCAGCAGCCGTCCGGCCAGCTCCACGTCGCCGTCGCCCAGGTGCGCCACCGACTCCACGTGCTCGCGCGGGATCACCAGCACGTGCACCGGCGCGGCGGGGTTGATGTCGCGGATGGCGATCCACGCCTCGCCTTCGCGCACGCGCGGCGAGGGGATCTCGCCCCGCACGATCCTGCAGAAGATGCAGTCCTCCATCGCCTACTCCTTTTCGAACGTTCGGGTCTCACTCTGGCCGCAGCAGCGCGCTCCACCAGTCCTCCTCCTCGTCCACTCCCTCCACCCGGAAGCCGGCGGCGCGCGCGTCGCGGACCACCTCCGCGTGCTCGGCGCGGAGGATGCCGCTGACGATCAGCCTCCCCGCCGGCGAGCCATTCAGCGCCTCGCGGAAGGCCGGCAGCAGCGGGCGGATCACCCCGCTCAGGAGGTTGGCGAGCACCAGGTCGAAGCTCCCCAGCGCGCGCAGCAGGGGCGCGTCCGCCATCGCCTCCACGATCCGCACCCGGTCAGCCACCCCGTTGCGCTCCAGGTTCTCGCGCGCGTTCAGGTTGGCGTCGGGGTCGTACTCCACCGCCACCGCCTCGCGCGCGCCCAGCCGCGCCGCGGCGATGGCCAGGATGGCGGAGCCCGAGCCCACGTCCAGCACCCGGTCGCCGGGGCGGAGGGCGGCGTCCAGCAGGCGCAGGCAGCCGCGCGTGGTGGCGTGCTCGCCGGTGCCGAAGGCCATCTGCGGGTCCACGTCGAGCACCACCTGCCCCGGGCGCGCCTCCCACTCCGTCCAGGTGGGCTTCACCACCAGCCGCGGGGTGACCTCGCGGGGGTGGAGGCCGCGCTTCCACTCGGCGGCCCAGTCGCGGTCCTCCTGCCACTCCCACGCCAGCTCCACCGGCGCGCCGGCGGGGAGCCACTCGGCGAAGCGCGCCCGCGCCTCGGCGGCGAAGGCGTCGGGGTCGTCGGGGGGGAGGAGATAGGTGACCAGCCGGTCGCCCCGCTCCTCCACGGCGGCGCCCCCCAGCGCGAGGAGGCCGTCCGCCACCAGTCCCGCCAGCTCGGACGAGGGGGCGCGGACGGCCAGCACCAGCCAGCGCGCGGGGTCGATCACGCGGCGAAGGCGCCCTTCAGCCGGTCCCAGAAGCCGCCGGAGCGCTTCTCCTGCCCGCCGGGGGCGGGGCCCTCCAGCTCGGCCAGCCGCCGGAAGAGCTCCTCCTGCTCGGGGGTGAGCTCGGCGGGCGTCCAGACGTGGATGCGCACGTGCTGGTCGCCCCGGCCGCCGCCGCCCAGGTGCGGCAGCCCCTTGCCGCGCAGGGTGAGCACCTGCCCGCTCTGCACGCCGGCGGGGATGCGCACCTTCTCGTCGCCGTAGACGGTGGGCACCTCCAGCTCGCGCCCCAGCGCGGCCTGGCTGAAGGAGACGGGGAGGTCGTAGACCAGGTCCGACCCGTCGCGGATGAAGCGGCGGTCCTCCTCCACCTCGATCACCACCATGACGTCGCCGCGCGGGCCGCCGCGCGGGCCGGCGTTCCCCTGCCCCCGCAGCGTGAGGTAGTTGTCGCTGCTCACCCCGGCGGGGATCTCCACCTCCAGGGTGCGCTCGCCCCGCTCGCGGCCGTCGCCGTGGCACTTGGGGCAGGGGTTGCGGATCACCTTCCCCTCCCCGCCGCAGGTGGGGCACACGCGCGCGGTGACGAACTGCCCGAAGACGCTGCGCTGCATGCTGCGGATCTGCCCCTGCCCCTGGCACGCCTCGCAGGTGACGGGGCCCTCGGCGCCGGCCGCGCCGGAGCCGCTGCAGGCGCCGCACACCTCCAGCGGCTTGATGCGGAGGGTCTTGCGCACCCCCTTGGCCACGTCGGCCAGGGAGATGCGCAGCTTGACCTGCAGGTCCTTCCCCTTCTGCACGCCGCCGCGCCGCCGCGAGGCGCCCCCGCCGAAGAGGTCCTCCAGCCCGCCGAAGCCGCCGAAGTCGCGCATGAAGATGTTGAGGGCGTCCTCGAAGCCGAAGCCGCCGCCGAAGGGGCCGCCGCCGGCGCCCGCGCGCCCCTTGACGCCGGCGTGCCCGAAGCGGTCGTAGGCGGCGCGCTTGTCGGCGTCGCGCAGCACCTCGTACGCCTCGGTGGCCTCCTTGAACTTCTCCTCGGCCTCCTTGTCGCCGCCGTTGCGGTCCGGGTGGTGCTCCAGCGCCAGCTTGCGGTAGGCCTTCTTGATGACCTCGGCTTCGGCGGTGCGCGCCACGCCGAGGATCTCGTAGTAGTCTCTCATTTTCTCAGGTCAGGTACTCGGAGATCAGGGTGGAGGTGCTCTCCACCAGCGCGATCACCCGTTCGTACGGCATGCGCGTGGGGCCGATGACCCCGATGACGCCGCGCAGGTCGCCCAGCTTGTACTCCGAGGTCACCAGGGTGAAGTCGGAGAGGGCCGGGTCGCCGTGCTCCACGCCGATGGTGACCTTCAGCCCGTCGCCGCCGATGCGGTTGCCCACCACGCTGCGGAGCAGGTCGCGCCGCTCGGTGAGCTCGATGAGCGCCTTCAGCCGCTCGCCGCTGGAGAACTCGGGCTGCCCCGCCAGCACCGAGGCGTTCCCCAGGTGCAGCTCCGTGCCGCCGCCGCGCTCGGTGACGAAGAGCTCGTCGGCGGACTGGAGGAAGACGTTGAGCAGCTCGGCGGCGCCGGGCCCGTCACCGGCGCCCATGCTGTCGCGCAGCCGCTCGGGGAGGGTGGCGCGGATCTCCCGCAGGGTGAGCCCCGCCAGCCGCTCGTTCAGCACGCGCGCCACGGCGGCGAGCGTCTGCGGGGGGATGCTGGCCGGCACGTCGACGTAGATGGTGCGCACCCCGGCCGAGCGCAGGGCCAGCACCAGCAGCACCTTGGCCTCGGAGAGCGGCACCAGCTCCAGCCGCTCCAGCGCGGCCTCGTCCAGCCGCGGGCCGATGGCGATCCCCAGCTCGTGGGTGAGCAGCCCCAGCACCTGCGCGGCCCGGCGCAGCAGGTTCTCGACCGCGGCGCCCTCGCCCCCCGGGTCCAGCCCCTGGCGGATGGACGACCACTCGGCCGGGCTCAGCCGGGGGCGGCGCATGAGCGAGTCCACGTACAGCCGGTACGCCAGATCCGTGGGGACGCGGCCGGCGGAGGTGTGGGGGTGGAAGAGATACCCCTTGTCCTCCAGGTCGCTCATGGTGTTGCGCACCGTGGCCGGCGAGATGCCGAGCCGGAAGCGGCGGGCCACGTTGCGGCTGCCGGCGGGCTCGGCCGTCTCCACGTAGGTGCGGATGACCGCCTCGAGGATGGCGTGCTCGCGCTCGGTGAGCGGTTCGTCAGGCATGGGCGAATCGGGGAACACACGAAACCCGGGGAATCTACGCAAGTTCGGGGGGATGCGGAATGCGCCGCCCTGGCTCGGCGCGAGCCGTTTCGGCGGGGCG
>DASUNK010000151.1:0-2298 GCA_036277195.1 Longimicrobiaceae bacterium
CCACTCTACGGTAAGCGCCGCCAAGCGGTCACTCACCTGAGGTGTCTCAGCCGTGTGTAGTGGCGTCACCACGCGTGGATTTCGTTAGGGGTTAGAGCTGTGAGCGGGCCTGACTGGCAGCAAAACGTTAAGGATACTAAGGAACCTGTGGATACGAAAGCGTGCGTTTGGGCTCATATCTCTATCCAAGTAGATGTGACAGCGGTCCTCGAAACCAGGATCGGCGCAATTCGGCGATGTTGAAAGGTGCGGAGCACTCAGTGCGCACCGGCGATGGCAATCGCGGAGCCCATGAACGGGACCACGCTCGTGAACCCCGGCAGCTCCGCGGCTGCCGTCGCGGCGGCCGTCCCCCACTGCGTCACACCGTGCGGCAGCAGCCGGCGCAGGTCATAGCGGCGGCCGCCGAGCTCGAACGGCCGGCTGGACACTAGCCGCGCGGAGAACACGTTCCCCGAGAAGAGCGGCCGTCCCTCCTTCCCCACCGCGACGGTGGTGCCCACGACGATGCTCACGCGCCGGAACCGCGCGATCTCCTCGCCCGCGCCGAACGAGGCGGGATCGTCGAACGAGGCGCCCGGCCGGCGGTTCAGGTACACGGCGAACTCCCCCACCGCGTCCAGCCCGAGCGTCAGGTCGCCGTTGGTCAGCTGAGTCGCGGTGAACGGATCGGACAGGAAGGTCAGGTGCGCGGTCCCCTCGCCCGGGTCACCGCTGAAGAGGCCGCCCTCGTTCCCCTGCAGGTGCAGGAAGTAGCCGGCGTCGCGCACCGACCCGTCCTCGGCCACGTAGAACCGCCCCGTCACGTACCAGGCCACCTCGCCCGGGAGAATCCGCTCCATCCCACCCTCACCCGGTTCCGGGGTGCCTACTCGATGCGCAGGGTGACGCTGCCCACGGTCGCCTGCACCTGGCCGCCGAGGAGCTTGGCGGGATCCTCGCCTTCCACGAACGCGCGCGGCACGAACGTCACCCGCACCGCGTCGTCGCGCCACTGCTGCACGGCGCGCAGCCGCGCGAACGTGGTGAGCAGGCCGATGCTGCGCGTCAGCGGCATCTTGCCGTGCGGCCCCTGCGGCGACGGGCCGAAGAAGCTCAGGTTCCCGGCATAGTGAGGGCTGGTGTACTCCGGGTCGCCCGCCCCGGCCGGGAGGTTCAGATACACCTCGTAGTAGACGGCGGGCGGTGACTGGAGCCGGATGCCTTCCAGGAGCAGGGCGAGCCGGTTGCCCTTTCCCGCGCCGGTCGGGAAGTCCGCCAGCGTCCGCTGCGCCTCGGGCGAGAGCTTCAGCGTGAGCTCGACCGGCGCCGCGCCAAGCACGACGGCTTCCTGCACGGCGAGCGGAGGCGGATCGGGCAGCGGGGGGCGCTCGCGGATGGGATCGAACACCTGGAGCAGGGCCGGATCGATCGGATCGATGCGGGTCAGCGTCTTCCAGTCGAACTCCTGCAGGCGGATGGCCAGGCAGGAAGTGTCGGCGTACTGGTAGCCGAGCTGGGCGGCCGTGTCGACGACCTGGGCGCCGGTCATGGCGACGGTGGCGCCCGTCTCGTCGTAGAAGCGGAAGCTCGTCGTCATCCACGCCGCGTCGCCGGTGGGGTTGGCCCGCCCGCCCCCGCCCAGGAGCCACAGCTCCCACAGCCGGTCGATGTTGGCGTGGTGCAGCCAGAAGACGGGGTCTCTCCCCGCCGTCTCGAACGCCGCCATCCACCCGCCCAGCCCTCCGACGGCGCCGTGCACCGTGCCGTGCGGGGTGTCGTCGATGGCGCGGGTGAAGCCGCCGAACGCGAGCTCGGCGAGGGCCATGCCCGGATCCAGGGCGGACGCCTGCATGTTCCGCCCGGCGTTGCTCAGCGAGAAGCGATGCTCCGTGTACAGGGGGTTGGACGCAGCGGCCGGGAGACGGAACGGCTCGGGGAGCGTCCGCCTGCCGGTGGGCGAGTAGCCCCAGTACGGCAGCACGAAGTCCGGGTTGCCCGACGCCTGGCGGACGATGCGCTCGAAGAAGTGCAGGTACATCCGGTGCCAGGACAGGAAGAACGTCGCGTCGTGCCGGCATTCGTCCACGAGCATTCCCGGGGGTGGGGAGATGGCGCCGTGGATGTTGGCCTGGGCGAGCCAGCTGGTGGGGTCCGTGGGCGGGCGGGAGCGCATCACCCGCACGGCGGTGCGATACGACTCCAGCAGCGGGTGCCCGCTGGCGAGGCAGTAGATGTTGGGCCGGAACTGCACCGCGCCGGCGGCGAGCGCGTGGCCGGGGTGGGCGCCCTGCAGCAGCCCGACACCGCCCAGCGCTG
>DASUNK010000152.1:0-2129 GCA_036277195.1 Longimicrobiaceae bacterium
GGGCGACTGCCTGCTCGGTGCGGCCGGCGGGCACTCGGCCGAGATCCCCTGGAGCCGCGCGGCGGGGCTCGACCCGGACCGGCTCCTGCTGGTGCCGTGCGGCTACGACCTGGCGCACGCGCGCGCCGACGCGGACCGCGCGGAGGCCCGGCTGCGGGAGCTCGCCCCGCGCGCGGTGGCGGGCGGACACGCGGCCGTCGGCCACAGCGCCTGCTTCAGCCGCTCGGGGCCGCGCGTGGTGGACGGGATCGAGGCGCTGGCCGCCTGGCTGCACCCGGAGGCCGGCTTCGCGGCGCCCGGGCCCGGCGCCCTGGAGCCCTGGCCGTAGCCGCCGCGGAAACCAGGGGGCGCGGCGCTTGCAAGGCGCCGCGGGCGAACGCCACCGGACGCCGACTCACGGAGTGACCGACGATGCGACTCGCCACCCGCACCCACGGCATGCTCGACTACGCCGCCGGGGTGCTGTACATGGCCGCTCCCTGGCTGCTGGGCTTCGCCCGCGGCGGCCCCGAGACCTGGATCTTCGTGGTCCTGGGCGCCGCCTCCATCGCCCTGGCCCTGGTGACCGACTACGAGCTGGGCGTGCTCCGGCGCGTGGACGTGCCGGTGCACCTCTTCCTCGACGCGGGCGGCGGCGTGCTCCTGGCCGTCTCGCCCTGGCTCTTCGGGTTCGACACGGAGGTGTGGATCCCCCACGTGGTGGCCGGACTGCTGGACATCGGCGTGGCCGCCGTCACCAACACCATCCCCGGCTATGAGCGCAGGGGCGCGCGCCAGGCGTGAGCGCGAGCTGATCAGCCCCGAGGCCACCGAGGCCTCGGCGCCCGAGCCGCGCACGCGCATCCAGGCCTACGCGGAGACCAAGACCGGCATCCACGCCATCGCGCTGGACGAGGCGGTGGCCCTTTTCCTGGAGTGCCAGCGCGCCACCTCGGCCGACGACACCTCGGCGCCGGTGGTGTGGATCGACGTGGCCTCGCCCACCGAGACCGAGGCGGAGTTCCTCCGCTCCAAGCTGGGCTTCCACCCCCTGGCGGTGGAAGACTGCGTGCGCGGCCGCCAGCGCCCCAAGCTGGACCGCTACCCCGGCTACTTCTTCCTGGTGCTCTACTCGGCGGCCATCAACCCCGAGCGCGCCCGCATGGCGCTGCACGAGGTACACATCTTCCTCGGCCGGCGCTACATCGTCACCGTCCACGACCACCGGATCACCGAGTTCTCCGAGGTGCTGGCGCGCTGGCGGGCGGCCCCCGCCAGCTTCCGCACGGTGGGGGCGATCGCCCACGCCATCATGGACGCCATCGTGGACGACTACTTCCCCGTGCTCGACCACTTCGCCGAGCGGGTGGAGGAGGTGGAGGCGGGGGTGTTCCGGCGCGACCCCGCGGGCGACCGCGCCGGGATGGAGAACATCCTGGGGCTGCGGCGCGAGCTGACCCTCTTCCGCAAGATCCTGGGCCCGGAGCGCGAGCTGCTGAGCAGCCTGCTGCGGCGCGACCTGCCCTTCCTGAGCCCGGAGCTGATGCCCTACTTCCAGGACGTGTACGACCACGCCATGCGCGCGGTGGAGGAGATCGACACCATGCGCGACCTGCTGAGCGTGGCCATCGAGGGGCACATCTCCCTGGCCTCCAACCAGCTCAACGAGATCATGCGGGTGATGGCGGCGTGGTCCATCATCCTCATGGCAATGGCGTGGATCGCGGGGATCTACGGGATGAACTTCACCCACATGCCCGAGCTGAAGTGGCCGCTGGGCTACGCCTGGGCGCTGGGGATCATGCTGTCGGTGGGCTTCGCGCTGTTCATGTACTTCCGCCGCCGCGGCTGGATCTGAGCCGGGGCGCTACCGCTCGAACTGGCGCGACGGGCCGCTCCCCGAGAGGATCACCACCGCGTCGAACCCGTAGATCACCGGCAGGAGCCCGGGCGGCAGCGTGCCCAGCTGCCCCGCCGAGGCCAGCGCGCGCAGGGGGCGCAGGTCGAGCGCCGTCCAGGCCGCCGCGTCGGCGGCGTCGAAGAGCGGCTGCGCCCACGGCTGCGTGGCGAACTGCACCGGCGCCTCCTGGTAGCCCAGGGTGCGCGGGTCGATCACCGCGTTGCGCGTCCCCCGCCCCCCCACCACCCGC
>DASUNK010000153.1:0-2715 GCA_036277195.1 Longimicrobiaceae bacterium
CGGGACCATCCACGCCTGCTACATCCCGGCTTCCGGGACGGTGTATCGCATCAAGGAGCCGGGGCTGAAGACGAGCTGCAATTCGCACCAGCACATCGAGTTCAGCTTCAACTCGCAGGGCGTCGCGGGTCCTCCGGGGCCGCAAGGTCCGGTGGGCCCCGCGGGTCCCCAGGGTCCGGCGGGGCCGGCGGGTCCCCAGGGTCCGGCGGGGCCGCAGGGCGAGACGGGCCCGCAGGGTCCGGCGGGTCCGCAGGGCGCGACTGGGCCGCAAGGCCCGGCGGGTCCCGCAGGCCCGCAGGGCGAGACCGGCCCCCAGGGTCCCGCGGGGCCGCAGGGTGAGACGGGGCCGCAGGGTCCGGCGGGGCCCGCAGGCCCGCAGGGTGAGACCGGGCCCCAGGGTTCCGCGGGGCCGCAGGGTGAGACGGGTCCGGCGGGTCCGCAGGGTGAGACCGGTCCTCAGGGTCCGGCGGGCCCACAGGGCGAGACGGGGCCGCAGGGGCCCCAGGGTGAGACCGGGCCGGCGGGTCCGGCGGGTGAGACGGGTCCCGCCGGTCCGCAGGGCGAGACGGGGCCGCCGGGGGCGAACGGGACCTCGTGCTGGGACCTGGACGGCGACGGCACGGCTGACCCGGAAGAGGACGTGAACGGGGATTCCAGCCACAACGCGCTCGACTGCCAGGGCGAAGACGGCGAGGACGGCGCCCCCGGAGCCGACGGCGAGGACGGCGTGGTCGCCACGAACGCCGCCGGCGCCTACGACCTGTCCAACGTCAACGGCTTCGTCGCGGAGGGGACGCCCTTCAGCGGGAACATTCCCGAGAGCGGCGCCGGCACCCGGCTGATGTGGTACCCGAACAAGGCGGCGTTCCGCGCCGGCGAAATCACCGGCACCCAGTGGGACGACGCCAACATCGGCCTGTACTCCACCGCGTTCGGCTTCAACGCCCGCGCCTCCGGCGACTACGCCTTCGCCGCCGGCAGGGGAAGCACCGCGGCGAACACCTCGTCGGTAGCGCTCGGCGAGGACGTCACCGCCACCGGCGCGGCCTCGGTGGCGCTCGGCTACCACGCGCACACCAACGCGCGGCAGGGCTCGTTCGTCTTCGCCGACCGCTCGTCGGTCGACAGCGTCCGTGCCGGGGCCACTCACCAGGCCACGTGGCGGACCTCGGGCGGGTTCCGCATCTACACCAACAGCACGCTCACCGCGGGCGCTGAGCTCTCCGCGGGCGGCAGCAGCTGGAGCGTGGTCTCGGACCGCAACCGCAAGGAGAACTTCCTGGCGGTGGACGGCGAGGACCTGCTGCGCCGGCTCCGCGCGGTGCCGGTGACCACCTGGAACTACATCGCCGAGGGGCGGCAGGTGCGCCACATCGGCCCGATGGCGCAGGACTGGGACCAGGCGTTCGGCTTCAGCGGCGACCCGCTGACCATCAACACCGGCGACTTCGACGGGGTGAACCTGGCGGCCGCGCAGGCGCTGGACCGGCGCACCAGCGAGCAGCAGGCCCGCATCGAGGCGCTGGAGCGGGAGAACGCGGCGCTGAAGGCCCGGCTGGACCGGATGGAGGCGCTGGTGGCGGGGCGGGCGAAGCCGGTCAAACCCTGAACCGACCGCGGGCCCCCTCCCGGCTCGCTCAGGCTCGCCACCCTCTCCCGCTTGCGGGGGAGGGTGGGCGAGTAATGCGAGCCCGGGTGGGGGCCCCTCAGAGCGCGGCCGCCTCGGGGAGGAGGGTGCAGGCGTCCGCGCCCAGCTCCGCCAGCGTCTCCGTGGCCGGCGCGGCCAGGCGGTCGAGCAGCTCCAGCACCGGCGCGGGGTCGGCGAGGCCCGCCCCGAGCACCAGCTCGCGGGCGTGCGCCGCGGCGGCCAGCATGTGGTGCACGCAGAAGCTCATGGCGCCGCAGCGCACCAGGATGTCCGCCGCCTCGTCGTGCGCCCCTTCTTCCGTGATCCGCTCCACCAGTGCGCGGAAGCGCTCGCGCTCGGGGTGGTCCGCCTCGGCGGCGAAGCGCAGCACGATGTTGTCGCCCGGGCGGCTCCAGTCGGGGTGCAGCTCGGGCGCCATCACGTCCCCCAGGTCGTCGCCCAGCTGCACCAGCACGCCCATCGGCGTGCCCGCCGCGGACAGGGCGTGCGCCGCCTCGGGCGAGGCGCCGCCCAGCAGCGCGCCGGTGAAGAGCGCCGCGGTGAAGAGCGGGGGCGTCTTGGCCTCCACGATCCGCCAGTACGCCTCCTCGTCCGCGGCGCCGCCGGCGTCCAGCTCCTGGCCGCGCGCGGTGTCCCACCCGGCGGCCGCGACCGCCCGCATCAGCGCGGGCTGGAGCGCGGGCGGCGCCTCGGTCAGCAGCTCGATCGCCAGCGACTGCAGCGCCAGAGAGAAGTTCGCCCGCAGACCGGGCGAGAGGGGGAGGAGCGGGCGCTCCTCGCCGTCGATGATGTCGTCCACCAGGTGGACGGCGGTGTGCAGGCAGTAGAGCGACGCCGCGGCGGGGCCGGCCTGCTCCGGGCTCCCGCCGGCGGACAGGCAGGCCCGCAGAGCGAGCTCCGACGGGCCTGCCGGGTTGATGCCTTCCGCGAGCCCGCCCACCGTGCGGAGCGCGTCCCACCCGTCCCGCTCCGCGTGGCGCAGGAGCGCCTGGCGGACGTACTCGCGCATGGTGTCGGTGCTCATCGGCTGAAAGTCGTGAGGGAAGGTGGAAGCCGGCTCACCACGG
>DASUNK010000154.1:0-10847 GCA_036277195.1 Longimicrobiaceae bacterium
TTCTGGGTGAGGTCGTCGAAGCGGGCGATGTTGTCCGCCGCGTGCAGCAGCCCGGGGAGCGCCTCCACTTCGTTCTCGGCGTCGCCGCCGCCGGCGGCCGTGCGGAAGAAGTGGTACATGTCCGTGCTGGGCGGCTCGTGCGCGGCCGCGGGGGCGCGCTCCGGCGGCGGGGCCGGCGCCGCGGGGGCGCGCCGCTCCTCCGTGTCCAGCACGTCGAGCACCTCGAACGCGGAGAGCTCGTGCTCCTCGGGCTCCGCGGCGAAGTCCCAGTCGAACCGCCCCCCTGCCGCGGCCTCCTCCCGCCGGGGTGCCTCGGGCGGCGCCGCCGCGGTCTCCTCCCCCGCTGCCGGCTCGGGGGGCGGCGCCTCCACGGTGGGAGGCGGGACGGTCTCCGCGGCGGCCTGCGGCTCCTCGCGGGTGGCGGCCGGGGGGCGGTAGACCTCGCCGGTGGCGGTGCTCAGGTAGATGCCGTGGGGCTGCGCGCCGCGGAGCACGCCCACGAGGCCGTCTCCGCCCAGGTCGCCGGGCGTCTTCCCCACCGCGTGGAAGAAGGCGGCCAGGTCGGCCTCGCCGGCGTCGCGGGTGAAGCCGACGCGGCTGACGCGCAGCATGATGAGCTGTCCGGCGGCGCGCAGGAGCTGCGGGTCCACGCCGCCCACCAGCTGCCCCTTCTCCATGAAACCGGTAAACTGGACGTCCAGCACGACGCTTTTGCGGGCGCCCAGGGCGCCGGCCAGCGCCGGGACGGCGCGGGCGGCGAGCGCGTCGGGGTCGCCGTCGCGCTGGGCGGCGGCGGCGAGGAGGTGGAGGAAGTCGGTGGCGTCGGCGTCGGGCATGCTCGACGGAAGAACTGGTGGGTCGGTGCGCTCCGGAGGAAGCCCTCACCCCCCGCTCGCAAGCTCGCGGAGCCCCTCTCCCAATAATGGGAGAGGGGTTTTGATACGATCAAAACCTGCTCACGGCCTCGGCTTCGATCCGCCTCAACACAGCCGTGAGATTGCCGAGGATCTCTTCGTTGCGGAAACGGATCACCCGATAACCACCCGCGTTCAGTTCCGTGCTCCGGGAGGCGTCGCGCTCCTGCGCCGACTCCCCTACCCCGCCGGCTGCTCCGGTGTCGACCCGTCGGTTCGCGGCGGCGTCGGCTCGGGAAGTCGCGGCTCCCGCGGCCGCGGCGGCTCCAGCTTCCCCAGGATGGAGAGGATCCGCAGCCGCCACACCCTCCACACCGCCTCGCGCACGATCGACTTCGACATCTTGCTCACCCCCACGTCCCGATCCACGAACATGATCGGGATCTCCCCCAGCCGGAACCCCTTCTTCCACGCCCGGTAGCTCATCTCGATCTGGAAGGCGTAGCCGTTGCTCTCCACCCGGTCCAGGTCGATCGCCTCCAGCACCTGGCGCCGGAAGCACTTGAACCCCCCCGTGGCGTCCGCGATCGGCAGCCCCGTCACCCAGCGCGCGTACACGTTGGCGTAGTAGCTCAGCAGCAGCCGCCCGATCGGCCAGTTCACCACCGTCACCCGGCCGTGCAGGTAGCGCGAGCCCAGCACCACGTCGTACTCCTCGATCGCCTCCAGGAAGTGCGGCAGGTGCTTGGGATCGTGCGAGAAGTCCGCGTCCATCTCGAAGAGGGCGTCGTACCCCCGCTCCAGCCCCCAGCGGAAGCCGGTCAGGTACGCGGTCCCCAGCCCCAGCTTGCCGGCGCGGTGCACCACGTGCACGCGCTTCTCGGCCGCGGCGATCTCCTCCGCCAGCTGGCCCGTGCCGTCGGGCGAGCCGTCGTCCACCACCAGGATCTCCAGGCGCGGGTCCGCCGAGAGGATGGCGGGGACGAGCCGGGGGAGGTTCTCACGCTCATTGTACGTGGGGACGATGACGAGCGCGCGTTCGAGCAAGGGGGCCGTGCGTGCTTGAATCGGGGGTCGGGAGGCGGTATCTTGGGCCGAATGTACAACATACGCCCGCCGCGGACCCCCTGACAAGTGAAGGTCCTGTACCTGGTCACCGCCTACGCGCGCGACCCGGCGGACGTCATCACTCCCTGGCTGGTGGAGACCATCCGCCGGCTGGCGGCGCGCGGGGTCGAGGTGGAGGTGCTCGCGCCCGCCTACCGCGGGCTGCGCTCGCAGGTGGTGGAGGGGGTGCGCGTGCACCGCTTCCGCTACGCGCCGCGCCCCTGGGAGACGCTCACCCACGACCAGACGGCGCCCGACCGCATCCGCGAGCGCCCGCTCTTCCTGGGGCTGGTGCCGGGGTACGTGGCCGCGGGCTCGCTGGCGGCGGCGCGGCTGGCCCGCCGCGGCGGCTTCGACCTGGTGCACGCCTTCTGGCCGCTGCCGCAGGGGCTGCTGGGGCTGGCGGCGAAGCGCGCCGCGAAGGTGCCGCTGGTCTCCACCTTCTTCGGGGTGGAGCTGACCTGGATGGAGCGGCAGTGGCCCTTCCTGGCCCCCCTGCTCCGCCGCATCGTGCGCGGCTCGGACGCGGTGACGGCCATCTCCACCTACACGGCGGAGCGGCTGCAGCGGCAGGTGCCCGGGGTGGAGCCGGCGGTCATCCCCTTCGGCGCCGCGGTGGACGCCCCGCCCGTGCCGCCGCCCTACACCTACGACGGCACGCGCCCCTTCGCGCTGGTGTTCACCGGGCGGCTGGTGGAGCGCAAGGGGGTGCACGTGCTGCTGGAGGCGCTGGCGAAGCTTCCCCCGCACCGCGACGTGCGGCTGCACGTGCTGGGCGACGGGCCGGAGCGCGAGCGGCTGGAGGCCCTCGCCGGGACGCTGGGGCTGGGCGAGCGCGCCGTCTTCCACGGCTTCGTGCCCAAGGAGGAGCTGCAGGCGCGCCTGGCCGGCTGCGACGCCTTCGTCCTCCCCGCGGTGGTCGACGCCAAGGGCGACACGGAGGGACTGGGGGTGGTGCTGCTGGAGGCGATGAGCTACGCGCGCCCGGTGCTCGCCAGCGAGGCGGGGGGGATCGTGGACATCGTGCGCGACGGGCGGAACGGCTTCCTCCTCACCCCGGGCGACGCGGACGCGCTGGCCGGCGCCGTGGCGGCGCTGATGGACGACCCGGCGCGCGCCCGCGCCCTGGGGCTGCAGGGGCGCGAGGACGTGGAGGCCGGCTTCTCCTGGGACGCCATCGCGGACCGGCTGGCCGGGATCTACCGGGGACTGGCCGCGAAGCGTGGAAGGCGCTGAATGGAAACGGACTGGGAGAAGTTCCGGGTCGAGCGCATCTCGCCGCTCACCTTCGCCAAGCGCAACCTCATCCACACCGAGCTGCTGCGCGCGGTGCTGCGGCGCGCGCGCGGCGGCTTCCTGGAGGTGGGGATCGGCAGCGGCGCCCAGAGCGCCCTCCTCAGCCGCTGGGTGCCGCACGCGGTGAGCATCGACTTCGACCGGCGCATCCTCACCGCCGCGCTCGCCAATATGCGGCGCTACGGCCCCCGCGCCGTGGTGGTGCAGGCGGACGGCTTCGCCCTCCCCTTCCGCGACGGGAGCTTCGGCGTCTCCCTGTCGCAGGGGCTGATGGAGCACTTCGACGACGCGCAGATCGCCGGCCTGCTGCGCGAGCAGCTGCGCGCCTGCCGCTCGGCGGTGTTCAGCGTCCCCTCGGACCACTACCCGCGGCAGGACGTGGGGAACGAGCGGCTGATGCCCCCCGCCCGCTGGCAGGAGATCGTGGAGCGCGCGGTGGACGGCGCGCGCTACCGGGTGCGCGCCCGCTACTACCGCTTCGACCCGGAGGCCTTCAAGTACTCCGTGCTCGCCCGCCGCCGCCTGGGCTCCTTCAGCGTGCTGGTGACCGTCGACCCCGTCTCCGGCGCCCGGTGAAGCTCCGCGTCCTCCACTGCATCTACGACGACCCCGCCAACCCCTGGGTGGCCGGCGGCGGCGCGGTGCGCGTCTTCGAGCTCTACCGGCGCCTGGCGGACCGCGTGGAGGCCACCGTGGCCAGCGGCAGCTATCCCGGCGCGCGCAGCGAGACCGTCGAGGGGGTGCGCTACCTGCGCCTGGGCGCGCGGTCGCCGTACGCGTGGAGCCGGGCCACCTACGCCGCGCGGGCCAACGCGCTGCTGCGGCGGGCGGCGTACGACGCGGCGGTCTTCGACTTCTCCTCGTACACCCCTATCTTCATGCCGCGCGGCCGTCCGGTGGGGATCACCGTGCACCACGTCACCGGGCCCACGGCGTCCGAGCGCTGGGGCCCGGTGCTGGGGCCGGCGCTGGGACGGCTGGAGAAGGCGATGATCCGCCGCGCCCGCCGGCTGAGCGCCACCTCCACCGCCACCTACCAGCTGCTGCGGGAGATCGTGGGGCCGGAGGTGGGGATCGACCTGGTCTACGCCGGGGTGCCGGACGAGCTCTTCGCGCTCCCCCGCCGCCCCGAGGGGTACCTGCTCTACTTCGGGCGGATCGACGTCATCCACAAGGGGCTCGACACCCTGCTGGAGGCGTTCGCCCTGCTGGCGGCCGAACGCCCCGGGCTGGAGCTGCGGCTGGCCGGGCGCGGCAAGGACGCCGAGCGGGTGCGCGCCCTGGCCCGCACGCTGGGGGTGGAGGACCGGGTGAGGCTGCTCGGCGCCGTCTCCGAGGCGGAGCGGCAGGCGCTCTTCGCCGGCGCGGCGGTGCAGCTGATGCCCTCGCGCTTCGAGGGGTTCGGGATGGTGGCCGCCGAGGCCATGGCCGCGGGGGTGCCGCTGGTGGCCGCGGCCGCGGGCTCGCTCCCCGAGGTGGTCGACGCCCCCCGCGGCGGCGTGCTGGTGCCCCCCGGCGACGCCCCCGCCCTGGCCGCCGCCGTGGCGGCGCTGCTGGACGACCCCGCCGCCCGCGAGGCGCTCTCCGCCTCGGCCCGGCGCTCGGCCGAGCGCTTCCGCTGGGACGCCGTGGCCGAACGACACTTCCGCTTCCTGCACGCCATCGCCGGCACCGCCGGCCCGACCGACGCCCGATGAAGAAGCCCGTCGCCGCGGCACCGCCGCCCGCCGCCCCCGCCGACCCCGAGGCCTCCGTGGGGACCGGGACGGCCGCGCTCGTCTACTTCGCCCTCTCGCTGCTGTACTTCCTCCCCGCCTTCCTCCCGGGCCAGGGGATCTACGGCACCGACTACCTGGCGGGCGGCTACCCCTTCCAGGAGTTCATCTCCGCGCGCTTCGCCGCGGGCGAGCTGCCGAAGTGGGTGCCGTACGTGTACGGCGGCCTCCCCTTCTACTCCAGCCCGGGGAACGGCTACCACCCGGTGCGCCTGCTGGCCGAGCTCCTTCTCCCCACCTCGCGCATCCTGGTCTTCGTCTTCTGGTTCCACTTCGGCGTGGCGGGACTGGGGATGTACCTGCTGGCGCGCGAGCTGGGGTGCCGGCGCTGGGTGGCGTTCGTGGCCGGGATCGCCTTCCAGTTCACCGGCATCACCCACTCCTGGGTGTTCGCCGGCCACGACGGGCGGGTGATGGTGGTGACGCTCGCCCCCCTCTTCTTCTACTTCCTGCACCGCGGCATCCGCACCGGCCGCGTGGCCCCGTTCGCGGGGGCGGCGCTGGCGCTCGGCTTCGCGCTGCTCTCCTTCCAGATCCAGAACACCTACTACCTGCTGCTGGCGGGCGCGGCGTGGGCCGTGTTCTCGCTGGTGCGGCTGGGCGCCTTCCGCCGCGGTGCCGCGGCCGCCGGGAAGGCGGTGGGACTGGGACTGGCGGCGGTGGCGTTCGGCTTCCTGCTGGCGGCGGTGAACTTCCTCCCCTTCCTGGACTACGTGGAGGATTCGCCCCGCGGCGGCGGCGGGCGCGGCTACGAGTTCTCCACCTCGTACTCCATGCCCCCGCAGGACCTGCTCGGGCTCGCCGTGCCGGAGCAGGTGGGCTCCTCGGTGGGCGACCCGGAGACGGGCGCCCCGCTCTTCCCCGCCTACCACGGCGGCCGCACCGAGTTCAAGCTGCACACCGAGTACGTGGGCGCCTTCGTGCTGGTGCTGCTGGCGGTGGGCGCGTGGTACTCGCGCCGCAGCCGGTACTGGTGGTTCTTCGCCGGGCTGGGGCTCGTCTTCCTCACCCTGGCGCTGGGCGGCAACACGCCGCTCTACCGCCTCTACTACGCCGTGCTCCCCGGCATCAAGCAGTTCCGCGCGCCGGACCTCGCCTACTACGTGCTGGCGTTCTCGCTGATCACGATGGCGGCGCTCACCCTGGAGCGGCTGGCGGAGCTGCGCGCGGCCGCCCGCGCGCGCCGCCCCGTCCCGGGCGCCGACGCGGAGCCGCGCGACAGCCTGTCGCTGGCGCCGCTGCTGGCGGCGGGGGTGGCGGTGCTGGCCGTGCTCGGGGCGGGCGCGCTCGGCGGCCAATCGGCCGAGGCGGCGGCGCTGGGGGGCGGGCTCTCGCCGGCGCAGGGGTGGCTCCGCTTCGCCGTCTTCGCGGGCCTGATCGCGGCCGCGCTCTGGCTCTGGCTCTCGGGGAGGATGGGGAACCGGGCCGCGCTGGCGGCGCTCGCGCTGCTGACGCTGGCGGACCTGTGGATCATCGACCGCAAGTTCTTCCACGTGGGCGACGCGCCGGAGGCGGTCTTCGCCGAGGACGACGTGGCGGCGTTCTTCAAGAACCAGCGGGAGCGCTCGCGCGTCTGGGTGGTGCCGGGGCAGAGCGCCTGGCCGCGCTGGGCCGACTACCCGATGGTGCACGGCATCGACCAGGCGGGGGGCGAGCACCCCAATCCCCTGCAGCGCTGGTACGACTTCGTGGGCGCGGGCGAGCAGAGCTACGTGGACTGGCACAACTTCACCGACCCGCGCTTCCTCGCCGCCGCCAACGTGCGCTGGCTGGTGATCTCGTCCGAGGTGCAGGTGCCCTGGCTGCGCGAGGCGTACCGCGGCACCAGCGCCCTGGTCTACGAGAACGCCTTCGCCCTCCCCCGCGCCTACCTGGTGCCCGAGGTGGCGGTGGTGAGCCACCCGGACTCCGTCCTCCCCCGCCTGCAGTCGCCCGAGTGGGACCCGCGCCGCACGGCGGTGGTGGAGGCGCGCGCGCCGCTCGCCCTCCCCGGCGGGCCGCTGGAGGGGAGCGCGCAGGTGACGGCGTACGAGCCGGACCGGGTGGTGGTGCGCGCGCGGGCCAGCCGCCCCGCCCTGCTGGTGCTGGCGGACAACATGTACGACGGATGGCAGGCGACGGTGGACGGCCGCGCGGCGGAGATCCACCGCACCAACCACACCTTCCGCGGCGTCGTCGTCCCCGCGGGCGAGCACACGGTGGAGTTCCGCTTCGAGGTGCCCGACGTGCGCGCCGGCTTCCTGGTCTATCTCGGGGGATTCGTCCTGCTGGCGCTCTACGGCGCGTTCCTGCTGGTCGGCTGGCTGCGCGGGCGGCGGGCCGCCGGCGCCGGGACCGAGGGGTGAAGCTGCCCCGGTGGGCGCGGCGGCTGGCCACCGCGCTCCTGGTGGCGGCGGCGGCGTGGTACCTCTTCGACAGCGTTGCCGACAACTGGGGCGCGCTGCGGCGCTACCGCTGGGAGGTGGACCCGCTGCTGCTGGCGGCGAGCGTGGGGGCGCACGTGGGGGTGCTGGCGTTCGGGGTGTGGATCTGGGAGCGGGTGCTGCGGCGCTTCGAGCACCCGCCGGTGCGGCTGGGGACGCTGCTGCGCATCTGGTTCCTCTCCAACCTGGCGCGCTACGTCCCGGGGAAGATCTTCCAGTTCGTGGCCGTGGCGCAGCTCAGCCGGGCGGCGGGGCTCTCGGGGGCGGTGCTGCTCACCTCCATGCTGGTGCAGACGGCGCTCTCGCTGCTGGCGGCGGCGGTGCTGGCGGCGTGGACGCTCGGTGCCGGGTTCTTCCCCGCCCTCTCCTTCCTGTGGATCGGCCTGGCGGCCACGGCGTTCGCGGTGGTGCTGGTGCACCCGGACCTGCTCAACGCCGTGCTGGGGCTCCTCCCACGGCTGTTCAAGCGCGAGGTGATCCGCTGGAACGGCGGCTGGGCGGAGGGGGTGGGGCTGCTGGGGCTGGCGGTGGTGAACTGGGTGATGTACGGCGGGGCGTACTACCTCTTCCTGCGCTCGCTGGCGGAGGTGCCGGCGCAGCTGCTGCCGCAGCTCGCGGGGGTGAACGCCCTCTCCTTCCTGGCGGGGTACGTGGCGTTCGTCACCCCGGGCGGGCTGGGGGTGCGCGAGGTGACGATGAAGGCGCTGCTGGACCCGTACGTGCCCGGCGGCGTGGCGGCGGTGCTGGCGGTGGCGTCGCGGCTGTGGACGGTGGCGGCGGAGCTGATCGGCGGCGCGCTGGCGGTGATCGGGGCGCGGCGCCATCCCGCGGCAGTCCCCCCGCCGGGCGATTGAAAATCGCGGCAACCACAACGCGAAGTCCGCCTTCGCGGACTGCAGCGGCCGCCGTCGCGCGTCTCCGGATGCAGTGTCGAGGCGGCTGGAGCGCGCGGGTGCCTGCCATGCAGTCGGCGCAGGCCGACTTTGCGTAGTTGTTGCCCGCAGTTTCAACTGCTGGGTCTCAGGGGCATGATCCAACCTCTCCGGAGCGCATCGACCATGAAGCATCCTTGGCTGATATCCGCTCTCCTCCTGAGCGCGGGGTGCGCGAGCGCCGGCGCGCCGGCGCCGCCGGTGAGCGACCACGACGCCTCGGTCCTCGCGGCGGACCGGGCCCTCTCCGCCGCCACCGCGGCGCACGGGTGGGTGGAGGGATTCGCCCCCTTCCTGGCCGAAGACGCGGTGTTCCTGGCCGAGAACCACGACGTGGTCCGCGGCGCGCGGGACATCCGGGACTGGCTGGACTGGAGCCCGTTCGCGGGTGCCACCGCCCGCTGGGAGCCGATCCGCGGCAGGGTGTCCGCCGACAGCACGCTCGGCTACACCTTCGGCGAGGGCACGCTCACCCGCGCCGACGGCAGCAGCGGCGTCATCCGCTACATCGCCGCGTGGACGGAGGAGAACGGCGAGTGGAAGCTCGCCGCCTTCCTCCCCGTCCTGGCCACCGCCGCGGGCGCGCCGCCGCCCGAGGGATTCCGCACGATGGAGGGGAGCCGCGGCAGCGTACGTCCCCTGGACCCGGACGCGGCGCGCGAGGAAGTGATGCAGGCGGACCGCGACTTCGCGGCGCTCGCGGCGGCACAGGGACCGCAGGCCGCCTTCGCCACCTACGCCGCGCCGGACGGGGTGGTGGTGGGCGGCGGCGGCATCGCCTACGGCCGGGAGGCCATCCGCCGGTCGTGGGAAGGCAGCCGCACCGTGCTGGCGTGGGGCCCCATCCTGGGCGCCGCCGCCGCCAGCGGCGACCTCGGCGTCACCGTGGGCACGGCCGAGGGGCGGGCGCCGGGCCCGGACGGCGCGGAGCGGGTCTTCTACACCCAGTACCTCTCCATCTGGGAGCGGCAGCCCGGCGGCGAGTGGCGCTACGCCGCCGACGGCGGGAACCTGCGCCGGTCGCGGTAGCCGGAGGGTTCCAGGCGGCCGAGAAAATCGTTGACAGCGGACACGGGCCGTCCTATCCTGCCACAATCTCCCGTCGAACGGCGGCCGCGCAGCTCCAGCACGGGGCCGCGCGGCCGCTTCTGCTCTGGGCGGTCCCCTCCCCGCGAGCGACCCTCGTGAACCGACCTCGCCTGATGGAGCCCGTGGAGCCCGGCCCGGAGACGGCCGCGGAGGGCGAGGCGCGCGTGCACGACCTGGAGGGCGCGCTGGCGGAGCGCGTGCGGGGCGGCGACGCGGCGGCCTTCGAGGCGGTGTTCCGGCGCTACTACCGCCGCCTCTTCGCCTTCGTCGAGACGTACGTGCACTCCCCCGAGACGGCGGAGGACATCACCGTGGACGTGTTCGTGCGCATCTGGGAGCGGCGCGCCGACTGGGCGCTGCGGGGCACGCTGAAGAGCTACCTCTACGGCGCCGTGCGCAACGAGGCGCTGGCCCACCTGCGGCGCCGGCGGATGGTGGAGCGCGCGCACGCCGAGGCCGCGCACGGCGCGCGCAGCCCGGGGATGGGCGCCCTCCCCGCCGCCGCGGACGCGGAGGTGCAGGCGCGCGAGCTCTCCGAGGCGGTGGAGAGCGGGATCGACGCCCTCCCCGAGCGCACCCGCGAGGCGTTCGTCCTGCACCGCAAGCACGGCCTCAGCTACGCCGAGGTGGGCCGGGCGATGGGGATCTCGCCGCGCACGGTGGAGGTGCTCATCCGCCGGGCGTTCAAGGCCCTCCGCGCGTCCCGTGCTCGCGGTGGAGTGAGGGACGGGCCTACCGCCCCTCCAGCCACGCCGAGAACGCGGCGTCGGCCTCCTTCGCCGACTGCCCGAAGAGGAGCGTGAGCAGCTCCTCCGCCCGGGCGCGCGGATCGTCGCGCACGATGATGGCGCCGGTCACGGCATCGCGCGAGACCAGGGGGAGGGCTCCCAGCGCCCGGTACAGCAGCCTGAGCCGGTCCTGCTCCCGCAGGTAGTCCACCAGGCACGCCGCCGTCCGCCGCGCCGGCGAGCCCCGCGCGAGGTCGAGCCCGTCGCCGGTCAGCGGGAGGAGCCAGATGCGCCGCACGGCGCGCACGCCGGCCCGGTCGCACCCCCCGCCCCGCTCCTCCAGCTCCAGGATCCCGGCGGCGAGCCAGCGCGGGAGGGGATGCACCGCCGCCTGGAGCGTCCTCAGCACCCGCACCGAGTCCGCGACCGCCGGCTCGCCGGAGCCGGGGCACAGTTCTCCCACGCCCGGCACCGGCGGGCGGGGCGGCGGCAGGTGGTAGCGCGCGGTGAGCTGCTCGGGCGTCGACGCGCCGGGCGTCTCCGCCCGCGTCTCCACCCGCGCCCCGACCGGCGGCGCGGCCCGCGCCCGGGGCCGCGCCACGCGGGCCCCGAGGCGCAACGGGACCTGCCCGGCATCCGCGAC
>DASUNK010000155.1:0-5392 GCA_036277195.1 Longimicrobiaceae bacterium
GCTGGAGTACCTGGGCCGCCTGGACACGCAGGTCAAGGTGCGCGGGTTCCGGATCGAGCTGGGCGAGATCGAGGCGCGGCTGGCCGAGCACCCGGAGGTGCGTGAGGCCGTCGTCCTGGCGCGGGAGGACGTGCCGGGGGACCGGCGGCTGGTGGCGTACGTGATGGGCGCCGTGGAGGTGGACGCGCTGCGAGCCCACCTGCGCCAGAGCCTGCCGGAGCACATGGTGCCCGCGGCGTACGTGTACCTGGAGGCGCTGCCGCTGACGCCCAACGGCAAGCTGGACCGGAAGGCGCTGCCGGCGCCGGAGCTCGCGTCGGCGGAGGACGGGTACGTGGCGCCGCGGACGCCGGTGGAGGAGGCGCTGGCGGGGATCTGGGCGGAGGTGCTGCGCCTGGAGCGGGTGGGCGTGACGGAGAGCTTCTTCGACCTTGGCGGGCACTCGCTGCTGGCCACGCGGGTGGTGTCGCGGGTCCGCGAGCTGTTCGGGGTGGAGCTGCCGCTGCGGGCGCTCTTCGAGGGACCCACGTTGGCGGAGATGGCCGGGCGCGTAGACGTTGCCCTGGAAGCGATGAACGCCGAGCTCGCCCAGGTGGATCCGGACGAGATGGCGCAGCTGCTCGCGCTCCTCCGCGAGTCCACCGTCGCATGACTCCCACTTTCCTACGCGCTCCGCACCCGGCGGGACGGTTCACCGACACAATCATATCCGGACGTTAGCTCGCTCGGTCTCCGGCCGTGCGCGCCACCTCTTCCTTCTCGGCACCGCTCTGTGCAGCCGGCTCGCCGGGACCGCGCCGGCCAGTGGGTCCCTGCTTTCCATAACGTACAATTTCAACACATTTTTCGGAGTGGAACGTTGACTAAACATCATGCGAGGAGATATCTTAGCTTAGCTACCTTTCGGACAGTACGGGAACAAAAACCCAAATCGGAGCCTGCGCGTTTGGGCACGATGTGATCGCGTTCACTTCTCGGTTCAGCTTCGAGGCGGGAGAGGAAAGGCGCGTTTCCGTCTCCTGGAGCATGGTCCGAGTGGTGCGCGGAGCCCCGGGGCACAGGTGGAGCCCGGCCAAAAGGTGGACGCCCGTTCAGCCTGGAGCGGGCCGCTCGCCGCGCGGAATCCACCCGCGGCACCGGCGTCTTCCCTCGCCCGGCCGCATGGCCATGCGCGAGGGGGATCCGTGCGCGTTCCACATACCTTCTTCACCGGTGTCCCCAGGTCATGAACTCCGTCGCGACACTCACCGAACTGACACCGGCCCAGCGCCTGGAGCTCCTGAAGCTGGCGCGGGCCCGCAAACTGGTGGGGGACCGGTCGGAGCTTCCGCCGATCGAGCCCGCCGGCCGGGAGGGCCGGCTGCCGCTGTCGTTCGCGCAGGAGCGGCTCTGGTTCATCGACCGGCTGGAGCCGGGAAGCACCGTCTACAACATCCCCGGGGCATGGCGCCTGGAGGGTGTGCTGGACGAGGCGGCGCTGGAGCGGAGCTTGAGCGAGATCATCCGGCGCCACGAGTCGCTGCGGACGGTCTTCGCCGAGGCGGACGGCTCGCCGGTGCAGGTGATCGCGCCGTTCGGCGGCTTCGTCCTGCCGATGGAGGACCTGTCGGGGCTCGGCGAGGCGGATCGCGAGGCGGCGCTCAGGCAGCGCGCCGGCGAGGAGGCGCGGCGGTCGTTCGACCTCGCCGCGGGACCGCTCTTCCGTGCGGCGCTGCTGCGGCTGGGCGCCGAGGATCACGTGCTGCTGCTCTCGATGCACCACATCGTCAGCGACGGGTGGAGCAGCGGGGTGCTCTTCCGGGAGCTGTCGGCGCTGTACGAGGCGTACCGCGAGGGGCGGGAATCGCCGCTGCCGGAGCTGGCGGTGCAGTACGCCGACTATGCCGTCTGGCAGCGCGAGCAGCTGGAGGGCGCGCTGGAGCGGCAACTCGGCTACTGGCGGGAGCGCCTGGCGGGTGCGCCGGAGCTGCTGGAGCTCCCCACCGACCGTCCCCGCCCGCCGGTGCAGACGCACCGGGGCGCGTCGGTTCCGGTGAAGCTCTCCCTCGAGCTGCTGGAGCGGTTGCAGGCGCTGGGACGGAGCGAGGGCGTGACGCTGTACATGACGCTGCTGGCCGCCTTCCAGGTGCTGCTGTCGAAGTACAGCGGGAGCGAGGACATCGTCGTGGGGAGCCCGATCGCGGGGCGGACGAGGAAGGAGGTCGAGGAGCTGATCGGCTTCTTCATCAACACGCTGGTGCTGCGGACCGACGTGTCCGGAGATCCGAGCTTCCGTGAGCTTCTGGGGCGGGTGCGCGAGGTGACGCTGGGCGCGTACGAGCACCAGGAGGTGCCCTTCGAAAGGCTTGTGGCGGAGCTGAGCCCTGAGCGGTCCCTGAGCCACTCGCCGCTCTTCCAGGTGGTGTTCACACTGGACAACGCCCCGGACGCGGGCGGCGGGCTCGCGGGGCTGAGCGCGCAGGGAGTGGGAACGGAGCTCGAGGTCACCAAGTTCGACCTGTCGCTGGGCCTGACGGAGACCGGCCAGGGGCTGCGCGGGTGGCTGTCGTACAGCACCGACCTCTTCGAGCGCGGCACGGCCGAGCGGATGCTCGGCCACCTGGCGCGGGTGCTGGAGCAGGTCGCCGCCGACGCGGACGTGCGGCTCTCGCGGCTGGAGCTGCTCGACGAGGCGGAGCGCGCGCTCGTGCTGGAGGCGTGGAACCGGACCGAAGCGGAGTATCCGGCGGACCGGTGCATCCACGAGCTGTTCGAGGCGCAGGCGGCGCGCACGCCGGACGCCGTGGCGATCGAGTTCGAGGGGGAGACCCTCACCTACCGCGAGCTGAACGAGCGGGCCAACCGGCTGGCGCACCACCTCCGCGGGTTCGGCGTCGGGCCGGACGCGCGCGTGGGGGTCTGCGTGGAGCGCGGCCCGGAGATGATCGCCGGCCTGCTGGCCATCCTCAAGGCGGGCGGCGCCTACGTGCCGCTGGACCCGGCGTACCCCGCCGACCGGCTGCGCTACATGCTGGAGGACAGCGCGCCGGCGGCGCTCGTCACGCAGTCGTCGCTGGCCGGCACCTTCGCGGGGCTGGACGTCCCGGTGGTCGAGCTCGACGCCCCCGCCCCGGCGTGGGCGCTGGGGCCGGAGACGAACCCCGCGTGCGCGGGGCTCACGCCCGACCACCTGGCGTACGTCATCTACACCTCCGGCTCCACCGGGCGCCCCAAGGGCGTGATGGTCGAGCACCGCAGCCTGGTCAACCACACCGCGTGGCAGGCCGCGGCGTTCGGCATCGGCGCGCGCGACACGGTACTGCAGCGCACGTCGATCTCGTTCGACGCGTCGGTGTGGGAGCTGTGGACGCCGCTGGCCACCGGCGCGCGGATGCTGCTCCTCTCCTCCGCCGCGGCCAAGGACCCGGAGGCCATCGGGCGGGTGATGGCGGAGGAGGGGGTCACTGTCGCCCAGTTCGTCCCGCTGCTCCTGCAGGCGGTGCTCGGCGCGCGTCCGGCGGACAGCTCGCTCCCCTGCCGTACCCTCTTCTGCGGAGGCGAGCCGCTTTCGGCGGCGCTGGTGGAGGAGGCGTGCTCGGCGGGCGCGGGCGAGGTGGTCAACCTGTACGGCCCCACCGAGGCGACCGTCGATTCGACCTCGCACGTGTGCGGCCTGGACGGTCGCGCGCCCGCCATCGGCCGGCCGATCGCCAACGCGCGGATCTACGTCCTGGACGCGCGCGGCGCGCCGGCGCCCGTGGGGGTGGCGGGCGAGCTGTACGTGGGCGGGGCCGGCGTGGCGCGCGGCTACCTGGGTCGCGCCGGGCTGACCGCGGAGCGCTTCGTCCCCGATCCGTTCTCGGTGGAAGGCGGCGCGCGGATGTACCGCACCGGCGACCTGGGCCGCTGGAGCGCGGACGGGACGCTGAAGTTCCTGGGGCGCACCGACTTCCAGGTAAAGGTGCGCGGCTTCCGCGTCGAGCTGGGCGAGATCGAGGCGGCGCTGCTGGAGCACGAGGGCGTGCGCGAGTGCGCGGTCCTGGTGCGCGAGGACGCAGGCGAGAAGCGGGTGGTGGCGTACGTGGTGGGCGACGTCGAGACGGACGCGCTGCGCGCGCACGTGCGGCGGAGCCTGCCGGAGTACATGGTCCCGTCCGCGTTCGTCGCCCTGGACCGGCTGCCGCTGACGCCCAACGGCAAGCTGGACCGCAAGGCATTGCCGGCGCCGGAGCTCGCGTCGGCGGAGGACCGGTACGTGGCGCCGCGCACCCCTGTGGAGGAGGTGCTGGCGGGGATCTGGGCGGAGGTGCTGCGCCTGGAGCGGGTGGGGGTGACGGAGAGCTTCTTCGAGCTGGGCGGGCACTCGCTGCTGGCCACGCGGGTGGTCTCGCGGGTTCGCACGGTGTTCGGCGTGGAGTTGCCGCTGCGGGCGCTCTTCGAGGGACCCACGGTGGCGGAGCTGGCGGTGCGCGTGGAGGAGATGCGCCGCGCGGAGCTGCCGGTGCTGCCGCCGGTGGTGCCGGTGGAGCGCACGGGGGCGCTGCCGCTCTCGTTCGCGCAGGAGCGGCTCTGGTTCCTGGACCGCCTGGAGCCGGGGAGCACCGCCTACAACATCCCCGGGGCATGGCGCTTGGGCGGAGCCCTGGACCAGGCGGCGCTGGAGCGGGCGCTGGGCGAGGTCGTCCGCAGGCACGAGGCGCTGCGGACGGTCTTCACGGAGGTGGACGGAACACCGGTGCAGGTGATCTCGCCCTTCGGCGCCTTTGCCCTGCCGGTGGAGGACCTGTCGGGGTTGAGCGAGGTGGATCGCGAGGCGGCGGTCAGGCGCCGGGCCGCGGAGGAGGCGCGGCGGGCGTTCGACCTCTCGGCGGGACCGCTCTTCCGCGCGGCGCTGCTGCGGCTGGGCGAGGAAGACCACGTGCTGCTGCTCTCGATGCACCACGTCGTCAGCGACGGGTGGAGCATGGGGGTGCTCTTCCGCGAGCTCTAGGCGCTGTACGCGGCGTACCGCGAGGGCAGGGAGTCGCCGCTGCCGGAGCCGGCGGTGCAGTACGCCGACTACGCGGTGTGGCAGCGCGAGCAGCTGGCGGGCGAGGTGCTGGAGCGGCAGCTGGCGTACTGGAAGGAGCGCCTGGCGGGCGCGCCGGGGCTGCTGGAGCTGCCCACGGACCGTCCCCGCCCGGCGGTACAGACGTTCCGGGGCGCGTCGGCTCCGGTGGAGCTCTCCCCGGAGCTGCTGGAGCGTCTCGAGCGGCTGGGACGCAGTGAGGGCGCGACGCTGTACATGACGCTGCTGGGCGCCTTCCAGGTGCTGCTGTCCAAGTACAGCGGCAGCGAGGACATCGTCGTGGGCAGCCCGATCGCCGGACGCACGCACCGGGAGGTGGAGGAGCTGATCGGCTTCTTCGTCAAC
>DASUNK010000156.1:0-2965 GCA_036277195.1 Longimicrobiaceae bacterium
TCGGCACCAGCGCGTCCTCAGGCTGCACCAGGTTGAAGCCCACCACCCGCGGCTCGCTCTGGGCGAGCATGAAGCCGAGCATGATCTGGGCGAAGACCTGCTCGGGCGGGTTGGCGCGCGCCACCTGGTAGAGCCAGCGCACGGTGACGCCGCACCCGGGGTCCGCCGCGGCGGCGCCGCACCCCAGCACCGTGTCGCGCCGCGCCTCCACCCGGTCGAGGGTGCTGCGCGCCTTCGCCACGGTGTCGCGCAGGCCGGCGGCGAGCAGCTTGTCGCGCAGGCGGGCGAAGTCGGGATCCCACCCGACGGAGGTGCCGAGGTTGACGGCGCCGCGGCCGTCCGCCGTCAGCATCAGCTCCAGGTAGCTCACCCGCCCGTGCGCCGCGCGCGAGGCGGCCTCGGCCAGCATGTCGCCGGTGCGGCGGTCGGTGGCGCCGAACTTCCCGAAAGTGTCGAAGAACTGGTCGTGTCCGTTCTTGCGCGCCGCGTTCCAGTTGCGCATGGACCAGGCGTCGATGAGCGCGCCGTAGAGCGTGCCGTTGGCGATCGCCGCGGCGGCGGGGATGGTGTCGGGGTCGCTGGTGCACGGGGGCCACGCCACCACCAGCTCGACCACGGCGATGCAGAGGCTGTCCTCGGCCGCCCAGCGCAGGTAGCTCTCGGCGTAGACGGCGCCGGAGAGGTGGCTGTGCAGGTCGCCGCCCTTGGGCAGCTCGCGCAGGAAGGCCACCAGCAGCGGCGGCCGGTCGCGCACCGCCTCCAGGTAGCGCGCCGTCCGCGCCTCGGCGGCCGAGGCGGCGGGCTGCGCGCCGGCGGGGACGGCCGCGGCGGCGAGGATGAGCGCGAGGGCGGCCGGCCGGAGGCGGCGGGCCAGGCTGGCGTTGCTGGACATGGCGGGGATGGGCGGGAGAGGGTGGACGATGGCGGCGCCACGTAGGGGGGCGAAGATACGCGCCGCCGCCCGCCGGGGCCAGGGCGCTACCGCCCCGATCCGCCCGCCCAGTGGTCGTAGACGGCGTGCCCCGCGCGGGCGATCGCCCGCTCCGCGGCCGCCTCGCCGCGCGCGTTGCGCACGAAGACGGCGACGGCCACGCTGCCGCCGCCGGGGAGGGCGACGATCCCCACGTCGTTCACCGCCGCGGAGACGCCCTCCCAGCTCCCGGAGGTGCCCGTCTTGTGCGCGACCACGGTTCCCGGCGGGAGGAGCGCCTTCAGCCGGTTCGGGCCGGTGGCGGTGCCCACCATGATCTCCCGCAGCAGCCCCGTCGCCTCGGGGCCGAGCGTCCGCCCCGCCGCGAAGGCCGCCAGCAGCTCCGCCATCCCCTCGGGGGTGGCGGTGTCGCGCGGGTCCAGCGGGAAGCGCGCGGTCGCCTCGCGCCGCCGCGCGGCGGGGATCGTGGGGCGCGCGGCCAGGACCTCGGCGCGGGTGGGCGCGCGGGACTCGGTCCACGCGATCCCGTAGTAGTCGGCGGCCAGCACCCCCTCCTCGCGGTCCACCCGCACGCCCTCGATCCCCAGCCGCCGCAGGCCGGCAGTGATCGAGTCGCCGCCGCCGGCCAGGCGGAAGAGCAGGTCGCCGGCGGTGTTGTCGCTCTCCGCCACCGCCAGCCGCACCAGCTCGCGCACCGGCACCGTGATGCCGCCCGCGCCCAGGTCCCGCTCGGCCAGCGGACTGTAGCCGGGGCGCAGGTCGAGCGGGCCCACGGGGATGGGCTGGTCCAGCCCCAGCGCGCCGCGCTCCACCTTCCGCAGGATCGCCAGGGCGACGGGGAACTTGTAGACGCTCATCATGGTGAACGGCTCGTCGCCGCTCACCGCCACGCGCTCACCGCTCTCCAGGTGGATGGCCGCGATCCCCACGAGCGATCCCTCCCCCACCTCGGCGGCGATGGCGGCGAGGTCGCGCTCCAGCCGCAGGAGCGAGGTGTCGCGCGGGGCGGGCGGCGGCGCGCTCGCCGTGTCCCCCCGGGCGGCGGCGGCGTCCTCGGCGGGCGGCCCCGCGCAGGCGGCGCAGAGGAGGAGGGCGAGGAGGGCGGGGCGCGGCATCAGTCCACGTACCGCAGCGCGCGGTCGTAGACGGCGCGGGCCAGCCGGTCCGAGAGGCCCACCACCAGCTCGCGCACCAGCTCGTGCTCGTCGTCCTCCGCCGCGTCCTCGTCGAAGAGGTCGCGCTCCTCGCGCGAGAGGCTCAGCGTGCGCCAGTCGCCCGCGAACCCGCCGCGGCGGAAGCGCCGCGACGCCTGGCCGGAGACGCGGTCCGTCTCCAGCACGCGCCGCGTGTCCACCTCCACCACCGCCAGGTTCACGTTCACCCACAGCTCCCGCCGCCCCTCCTCCACGGTGTAGGCGGTGTCGACGCCGGCCCGGGTGCGCGCGGGGCGGCGGGTGGCGCGCCGCTCCGCGGTGTCGGCGCGCACGGTGTCCACCTCGGCCACCACCACGATCCCGGCGCCCAGCCGCTGCCCCAGCAGCGCCGCGTCGCGGGTGGAGACGCCGCGCCGGTGCAGCCCCTCGCGGCGGAACTCGCGGGCGGTGGCCTGCGGGTCCACGATCTCCACGAAGAGCGGCTCGCGCGCCCACCGCGTGAGCGCCAGCTCGTCGTTCAGCTCGTCGAGCAGGCCGGCGGGGAGGCGGGGGCGCACCGCCTCGGTGGAGATGACCGGGAGCGCGGCCACGCGCACGGTGCCGCGGCGGAGCGCTTCCTCCTGCACGTCGAGCGCGCGCCCCGCCTCGGGGCTGCCCCGCCCCAGGATCCCCAGCGCGCTCTCCGCCCGGCGGTACGCGGAGCGGAAGCGGCCCTCCTCCAGCTCGTAGCCGGCCCACTCCAGCTGCACGTCGAAGCGCGCCCGCCCCAGCTCCAGCCGCTGCTCGGCGCTCGGCTGCCAGCGGTCGGTGGCGCGCTCCAGCCGCGAGAGGGCGGTGCTCCAGTCGCGCCCCGGCGCCGCGCCGCGCGCGCCGTCCAGCG
>DASUNK010000157.1:0-2462 GCA_036277195.1 Longimicrobiaceae bacterium
GCGGGGCCGGTCCGTCTTTTCCTGCCTGGCGGCGCCCTACAGCCGCGCGGTGAGCCAGTCCGGCGTCCAGCGCGCCGCCCAGGCCGAGAGGGTGGTGAACGAGCCGGTGACCAGCAGCACCCCCAGCAGCAGCAGGAGCGCCCCGCTGGCGCGGTTGATCCACGGCAGCCACCGCCGCAGGCGCTTGAACCCCACCAGGAAGCGCTCCAGCAGCACGGTGGAGAGGAGGAAGGGGAGCGCCAGCCCGGCCGAGTACACCGCCAGCAGCCCCATCCCCTCGCCCAGCGTGCCGCGGGTGGCGGCCAGGGTGAGGATCACCCCCAGCACCGGGCCGATGCACGGCGTCCACCCGGCGCCGAAGGTGACGCCCACCAGCACCGTCCCCAGGTAGCCCATCGGCTTGTTCGCCAGGTGCAGGCGCCACTCGCGGTCCGCGCCCGGCAGCCGCAGCACCCCCAGCAGGTAGAGCCCGAAGAGGATCAGCAGCACCCCGCCCACCCGCTGCACCCACTCGCTGGCCCACTGCATCAGCGAGCCCAGGAAGGTGGCCGAGGCGCCGAGCACCAGGAACACCGCGGTGAAGCCGAGCACGAAGAGCACGCCGTGCAGCAGGATGGCGCGGCGGGTGCGCGCCGTCTCGGTGTCCTGCAGCTCGTCCAGGCTCATCCCGGTGATGAAGGTGGCGTAGCTCGGCACCAGCGGCAGCACGCAGGGCGAGAGGAAGCTGAGCAGCCCCGCGGTGAAGGCGACGAGCAGGCCGGCGGACTGACCTTCCATCAGCGTAAAGTTGGGGATCGGGGGTTGCTCGGGACGCGGGCGACGGCGTGATACACCGCAGGAACGGGAACGGGCCCCGTGCCGTGCGCGGGGCCCGTCCTGCCGTCGCCGGCGGGGAGGCTACAGCGCCGCCGGGGCCGCCACCCGCGCCGCCGGCGCCGCCTCGGCGCGGTCCAGCCCGCTCAGCAGGTAGTCGATCACCTCCGCCGCGGTGTAGCCGGAGCGGTCCGAGCCGATGAAGCGGCGGATGTTCTTCAGCTCGTCGCCGCTGGTGATCAGGGGCTTCTCCTCCGCCCCCCAGTCGCGGAGCTGGCCGTGGCCGATGGTGGCGAAGAGCGCGTTGCACAGGCACTTGCGCCCCACCGTGTCTTCCAGCGCCCCGCCCTTCTTCACGTAGGTGTCCACCGGCTCGGCCGCGCAGCGGTAGTCGATGCGGCCGTTCTCGCGCTTGTACGCGGTGCGCAGGTACCCCAGGTCGCACACGCGGCGCCGCTCCTCGTAGGTCTCGCGCTCCGCGATGGTCCCGTCCAGCTGCACCACCTTGAAGGGGAAGCCGGTGGGCGAGGCCCGCCCGTCGGTGAGCACGTCGATGCGGTCCTCCTGCGCTTCGCGGATCACCCGCGCCTTCACCGCCGGCGCGATCCCCGACTCCTCCGAGTAGGCGAAGAGCGTCCCCACCTGGATCCCCGCCGCGCCGGCGTCGAGCGCCTCGCGCAGCTTCTCCGGCGACCCCGAGCTCCCCGCCAGCCAGAAGGGGAGCCCGTGCTCCTGCATCTTCTCCAGGTCCACCACGTCGCGCTCGCCGTACACCGGCTCGCCCCGCTCGTTGAACACCGGCTCGCCGCGCGGCGGGGCGTTGTGCCCGCCCGCCGTGGGGGCCTCGATGATGAAGCCGTCCACCCGGCCGTTGGCCTTGCGCGCCAGCATGGTGGCCAGCGAGTTGCTGGCGATGATCGGGAAGAAGTACGGGCGCCGCAGCGGGTAGGGCGGCTCCTCGAAGTGGAGGCGCGGGTCGAAGGTCAGGTACTCCGCCTCGTCCTTCGCCAGCCCCTCCACCTCGAAGCGCAGCGAGGCCGGCTCGTGCCGGGCGAAGCGGTCCAGCGCCCCGGGGATCTCCTTGGGGATCCCCGCGCCCATCAGCACGTAGTCCACCCCCGCCAGCATGGCGCCGTAGAGGGTGGCCAGGTTCGGCATCTGCACCTTGGTGAGCAGGTTGATCCCCACCACCCCGTCGTGCCCCTCCTTGGCCAGCCACACCTCCACGAACGACGCCAGGATGGTGAGCTGCTCGCGCACCCTGGTCATCACCTGCCGGTACATCGGGATGGCGCGGTACGGCTCGCCCTGCCGCCCGCCGGGAAGGTAGTGGCGGCGCAGCACCTCCTCCACCGTCTCGGCCAGGGGGAAGTGCGCCACCGCGCGCCGCACGTGCCCCCCGGGATCGCCGTCCTGGAGCCGGCGCACCAGCACGTTGTCGATGCAGGTGCCGGAGATCACGCCCATCTGTCCCCGCGTCGAGACTGCCTTCGCGAGCACCCAGTTCGAGACCCCGACCCCCATGCCTCCCTGGATGATGATCGGGTGCGAGAGCGCAGCAGTCATACCGTTGCGGGAAAACAGGTTAGGGGGAAAAGCGCGGAAATCCGCAACCTCGAATTTAGCGCCGATGTGGCGGCGGCGCAATG
>DASUNK010000158.1:0-11537 GCA_036277195.1 Longimicrobiaceae bacterium
CCCAGGGTTTTTTGGGGGAGGGGGTCGGGGGGAGGGGGCCGGCCTACGCCGGCCCGCGCTCGTCGGCCTCGTCGGCCAGGGCCAGGGTGCGGAGCGCGGCACGGCGGCGCTGCTCCAGCGTCGCCTCCTCCAGGGCCGCGATCCCGTCCAGGGTGAAGCCCTCCGCCGGGTCGAACCCCAGGCTCGCCAGCAGCTCGCGCAGGTACTCCTCCTCCAGCCCGCGCGTGCGGATCCGCTCCCCGATCTCGTCGTCGGTCATCGCGCTCCTCCCCTCGAAACGCGTGCGGGGCGCACCCCGTGCCGGTGCGCCCCGCTCCCGCCGCTCCCCCGTCCTGGCCCTCCGCGGCTCAGGACCGCGGGGCCTCGGTCGCCGTGTCGCGCATCATGCGGCGGATGGGAATCACCAGCAGCCCCAGCACCGCCGCCGCCGCCACCAGCGAGATGGTGGTGGTGGTGAACAGCCGCGGCATCTGCTCCAGCTGCTCCGGGTCCACGTGCCCGCCCACCAGGCCGGCGATCAGGTTGCCGAGCGCCGAGGCCAGGAACCAGATCCCCATCATCTGCCCCACGTACTTGCGCGGCGACAGCTTGGTCATGGAGGAGAGCCCCACCGGGCTCAGGCAGAGCTCGCCCACCGTCTGGAAGAAGTAGCTCGCCACCAGCCACATCGGCGACACCAGCGTGTCGGCGCCCCCCGCCACCACCTTGTTGGCGGCGAAGATCATGATGAAGAAGCCGATGCCGGCGAAGAGGAGCCCGAGCGCGAACTTGGCCGGGCTCGACAGGTCGCCGCGCCCGCGCGCCAGCCCCACCCAGAGCGCCGCGAAGCCGGGCGCCAGCAGCACGATGAAGGCGGCGTTGATGGCCTGGAACCAGGTGGCCGGCATCTCCCACCCCAGCACGTCGCGATTCGTGAAGTCGTTCGCGAAGAGGTTCAGCGAGGTGGGCGCCTGCTCGAAGGCGCTCCAGAAGATGGCGGCGAAAATGAAGAGGACGAAGATGACCGCCACCCGCCGCTTCTCGTCGCCGTCCAGCCCCCCCGCCACGAAGACGTAGAGGAAGAAGAGGAGGGCCATGGAGATCATCGCCGCGCCCATGTAGCGCCCGATGACCTGCGCGTTGGGGACGAACACCCCCGCGGCGGCGAGGACGAAGAGGAGGACGATGATCCCCAGCCCGACCGCCACCGCCAGCCTGACCCCCGACTCCTGCCGCGCCTGCACCGCCGGGTCCGGGTGGCGCGTGGGCTCCATCCCGATGTTGCCCAGCGTGCGGTGCGAGGTGAGCACGTACACCAGCAGCCCCAGGAGCATGCCGAAGCCCGCCGCCGCGAAGCCCAGGTGCCAGTCCACCTTCTCGCCCAGCGCGCCGGTGATGATGAAGCCGAGCAGCGCGCCGGCGTTGATCCCCATGTAGAAGATGGAGAAGCCCGCGTCGCGCCGCGCGCCGCCCTCGGGGTACAGGTCGCCCACGATGGCGGAGATGTTCGGCTTGAGCAGCCCGGTGCCGAGCACGATCAGCAGGAGGCCCAGGAAGAAGAAGAGCTTGCCGAGCGATCCCTGGCCCGCGAAGCCGGAGAGCCCGATGGAGAAGTGCCCCGAGGTGATGAGGATGGCGCCGTAGAGGATGGCGCGCCGCAGCCCCAGCAGCCGGTCCGCCACCCACCCGCCGGGGAGCGAGGCCAGGTACACGCTGGCGCCGTAGATGCCCACGATGGCCGAGGCCTGGTCGCGCGGGAAGCCGAAGCCCCCGTCGGCCAGCGCCGCGGTCATGAAGAGCACCAGCAGGGGGCGCAGCCCGTAGTACGAGAAGCGCTCCCACATCTCCGTGAAGAAGAGCGTGGAGAGCCCGCGCGGGTGCCCGAAGAAGCTGGAGTCGCCCGCGGGGTGCTCGGGGGGATGGGTCGCCATGGGAAGTCTGGTGAGGGGAGGGGGCTCGGAACGAGAGCGGGGCCAATCTAAGCGATGTCGTTGCGGGTCGCCATATTGCGGCGCGGCGCCCGCTTCGGCATCATCTCCGGCCCCCGCTCAGCCACGGCCTGCGGCTTACCAGACATGGACGCACAAGGTTCCCCCTTCCGCGACGAGCTGGCGCTGGCCCTGGCCGCGGCCTCCGAGGCGGCCGCGCTGGTCTCCGCGCGCCACGGCGCCGGCGAGGTGCGCGAGAAGGCGCGCGCGGACCTGGTGACGGCGGTGGACGAGGCGGCGGAGCGGCTGATCGCGGCCCGCATCCGCGCGCGCTTCCCCGGCGACGCGGTGGTGGGCGAGGAGCTCTCGGCGGGCGCGGCCGCCGGGGGGCGGCGCTGGTACGTGGACCCGGTGGACGGCACCACCAACTTCGTGCACGGCCACCCCTTCGTGTGCGTCAGCATCGCCTTCGCGGACGCCGACGGACCGGCCGCCGGGGTGCTGCACGCGCCCTTCCTCCGCGAGGTGTACCACGCCGCGCGCGGGGGCGGCGCCTACCTCAACGGGGCGCCGCTGCGCGTGAGCCGGGTGAGCGCGCTCGCCGGCTCGCTGCTCGCCACCGGCTTCCCCTTCAAGCGGGGGAAGGGCGACCTGGACGCCTACATGCGGCTGGTGGGCGACGCGGTGCGCGCCACCCACGACGTGCGGCGGGCCGGGAGCGCGGCGCTCGACCTGGCCTTCGTGGCGGCGGGGCGGGTGGAGGGCTTCTTCGAGATCGGCCTGGCCCCGTGGGACGTGGCGGCGGGGATGCTGCTGGTGACCGAGGCGGGCGGGCGCGTCGGCGGCTGGCCCGGCGACGGCGCCGGCCCGCTGGAGACGGGGCGCATCCTGGCGAGCAACGGCCTCGTCCACGCCGAGCTGGAAGCGCTGGTGGGACGCTACGCGGGCGTGCTCTGAGGACCGGCACCGCTCCTGCATCCATGCGACGGAAAACCTACCACGGAGGCGGCGCATGTCATCGTTCACGACGTACCTGATCGGCTTCCTGGTCCTGATCGTGGGGCTGGCGCTGGCGGCCTACCTCTTCGGCCTCCCCACCTCGTGGACCATCGCGGGCGCCATCGTCCTGCTGGGGATCGGCATCATCGCCGCCACCACGCGCACCAAGCCGCGCGACCCGCAGGCCCCCCCCAACAGCCTCTGAGGAGCCATGCCCGAGGGCGTGCCGGTGGAGTACCCGGTGGTGGTGGCGTGGGAGGGGGGGATGCGCTACCGCGGCGGCCCCGAGGGCGGGCCCACGCTGGTGGTGGACGGCGAGCGCGAAGCCGCTCCCAGCCCGGTGGACACGCTGGTGGTGGCGCTGGCGTCGTGCTCGGCCATCGACGTAGTGGAATACCTGGAGAAGCGCCGCACCCCGCCCAGCTCGCTGCGGGTGGCGGTGCGCTTCTCGCGCGCGCCCTCGCCGCCGCGGCGGCTCACGGACGCGCACCTCCTCTTCCAGGTGGCCACGGACTCGCCGCGCGAGCACGTCGAGCGCGCCGTGCAGCTCTCCTTCGACAAGTACTGCTCGGTGGCCAGCTCGCTGGCGCCCGACACCCGGCTGAGCTGGGAGGTGGCGCTGGAGCCCGCGGCCACCCCCGAGCCCGGAGAGCCCGCACCCCTGGGGGCGTAGGCCCTCCCCTCCGGCCTCAACCCTTGCGGATGGCGCGGGCGAGCTCGTCCTTGCTCATCTTGCTGCGCCCCTCCACCCCCTTCTCCTTGGCGAGGTTGTACAGCTCGTCGCGGGTGCGCGCTTCGTAGCCCTTGCGGGGGTTGCCGCTTCCCTGGGTGCGCTTGTTGGGCGTGCGGCCCTCCTCGCGGCGCTGCTTGTTCACGGTGCGCGCGGCGATCTCTTCGGCCCGGTCCTCGCCCATCCCGCGCTCGCGGCTGCTCTCCTTGATGTGGTCGTACATCCGCTCGTCCTTGCTGCTCCAGGCCTTCGGCATGGCTGCCTCCCGTGTCTCAGGTCGCTCTCTTCCCGGCCGGCCCGCGCGCGTGCTGCCAGCATCATGCCACGCAAACCGTTGGGGCGCATCGGGTTGAAGGCTCCGCGCCGGGACGCTGGCAATCGCACGTGTTCCGACACTATCTTTGTCGCGACGGGCCCGCACCACCGCCCCCCTCCCGCACCGCGCCTCCCATGACCCCGACGGACCCCTTCCGCGCCGACGCGGCGCAGCACCGCTACGACGTCTTCGTGAGCTACAGCCGGTACCAGCGGGAGTGGGTCCGCGCCTTCGTGGCGCTGCTGCGCGCCGCGGGGCTGACGGTGTTCCTCGACGACGACCTCCCGCCGGGCGTGAACGTGGTGGAGGCCATCGGCCGGGCCGCCGACGAGAGCCGCAACCTGGTCCTGGTGCTCTCGCGCGCCGCGCTCCGCAGCGACTGGGTGGGGCTGGAGTCGGCGATCGCCGTCGCGCGGGACCCGGACGCGGACGAGGGCCGCCTGGTCCCCGTCCTCCTGGAGGCGCTCGAATCGAAGGAAATCCTTCCCGCCCTGCGCATCCGGAACTACCTCGACCTCTCGTCGGCGGAGGAGCGGGACGCCAACCTGCTGCGGCTCCTGCGGCACCTCGGCGCCGCGCCGGCGGACGGCCGGGCCCCGGCGCTGCCCTGGCCCGTGAGCTCGCTCCGCGCCGTCGGGATGGACGAGGTCCGCGACTGGGGGTGGAGCGGGGAGGACCTGCTGCGCGTGCTGGTGGACCTGGACGGCGAGCTGTACGGCGGCCTCTCCGCGCCCGCGGAGGAGCTGGTGGCGAAGTGGACGCCGATGTTCGTGGACCACCCCGCGACCTGGCGGGTGCTCACCGACGCGCCCGGCAGCGTCGTCGGCTACTGGCACGTCGTCGCGCTCTTCGACGAGGACTTCGCGGCGGCGCGGCGCGGCGAGCTCAGCTACCGGGCGCTCACGCCGGACCGCCTGCGCCTGCTGGAGCTCCCCGGCTGGTACGACCTCTACGTTTCGGGGATGGGGATCCAGGCGCGGCACCGGAAGCCGCCGGCGTTCATTCGGCTCTTCGACTCGCTCCTGGAGGTAGCCGAGGAGCTGGCCCGGAACGACGTCTTCATCTCGCAGGTCTGCGCCAACGGCTACACCGACCACGGCGTCTCGCTCTGCCGCAGCCTGGAGCTGGAGCGCACGGCCGCGCACCGCGAGCGGGGGCAGGTCTTCTCCGCGCCCTTCGCCGCGCTCCTCGGCCGGCCGGTGTTCGGCCGGAGGCCGGGGCTGCGCGCGCTCTACGCGGGCCGCGCTCCGGGGTCGGCGTAGCGTGGAGCCGGCAGGCCTCTACGGGAACCCGGAGCTCTACTCCCTCCTCCGCCCCCCGGCCGCCGAGCTGCTCCCCGTGGTGCTCGACCTCGCCCGCCGCCACCTGCGGGAGCCGGCGGAGCGCGTGCTGGACCCGGCCTGCGGGCCGGGCGACTGGCTGCGGCTCTTCGGCGAGCGGGGGTGGGCGCTGGCGGGGAGCGACCGCTCGGAGCCGATGGTGCGCGCGGCGGCGGAGCGGCTGCGGCCCTTCGGCCCCGAGCTGGCCGTGGCGGACATGCGCCGCCTGTGCTTCTCGCGCCGGAACTTCGACCTGGCCGCCGAGGTCAGCGGCGCGATCGCCGAGCTCCCCGGGAGCGGGGCGCTGGCGGCCCACCTGCACAGCGTGGCCCGCCACCTCCGTCCGGGCGGGGTGTACGTCTTCCTCGCCCTCCACGCCGAGGAGGGGCTGGCCACGCCCGCCGCCGGCTACCGCTCGCCTCCCGTGCCGGCGCCCGGCGGCGGGACGGCCTCCCTCGCCTACGAGTACCTCCGCCACGACCCGGCACGCGGCCGGGTGTGGGTGCGGCGGACGGTGCGGCTCGCGCCGCCGCCGCAGCGCGTGGTGGACCGCTACGTCCTGCGGCTCGACACGCCCGACTCCATCCGCCGCGCGGTGCAGCGCGTGCCGGGGCTGGCGTGCGTGGAGGTGCTCGACGGCCTCCCCGGCGAGCCGGACCCGGGCGGCGTGGGGGAGCGGCTGGTAGTGGTGCGCCGGCGCTGACCGGCGTCCGCCTGTCGGGAAAGCGGGGAATCCGTTATGATTGTGCCCGTCGGCCGGTCCGGTTTCGCCTGCCGCGCGTCTCCCCTCCATCTCCAGACCCTGCTCGTTTCCTGCTCCCGATGACCGGACGCCGCCGCACGGGGTGGACCCGCCTCCACCTGGCCGTGCTCCTCGCGCTCGCGCTCCCCGCCGGGGGGCAGGCGCAGGTGCGCGCGGTGCGGCTGGTGCTGGACAACGACGCCTACAACCTCTGGATCCCCTTCGACCGGCGGCCGGACCAGGAGTACACCAACGGCGCCTGGGTCTCGGTGGAGGCGGCCGGCGTGCCCCGCTGGGCCCGGCGGCTGGCGGGCGGGCGCCCCGCCTGCACCGCGGAGACGGCCCCGGACTCGGCGTGCGTCACCACCACCTTCGACGTGGGGCAGAAGATCTTCACCCCGCGGAACGACGGGGCCGTGCTCCCGCCGGGCGAGCGGCCGTACGCCGGCTGGCTCTTCGGCGCGGCCACGGTGCAGGCGGCCACCGCGGCCTGGCGCCGGTCGCTGGGCGTGGAGGTGGGGGTGACGGGCGAGCCCTCGCTCGCCGAGGCGGTGCACGAGGCGTGGCACGAGGTCACCGGCTACTGGCGTCCGGAGGGGTGGGACAACCAGGTGGGCTTCGAGCCCGCCTTCGCGGTGCGCTACGAGGCGGCGCACCTGCTGGAGGCGGCCGGCGCCGGCGGCGCGCGCTACGCGGACCTGGCGCCCTACGTGGGCGGCGCGGTGGGGAGCCTGCACACCGGCGCGCACGCCGGGGCGCGCCTGCGCCTGGGATACGACCTCCCCCACCCCTGGCGCGAGGACGCGGCGCCATCGCGGGGCCTCAGGGTGTACGCCTTCGGCGGTGCCCGGCAGGCGCTGGTGCTGCGGAACCTCTTCCTGGACGGCAGCACCTTCGGCGGCGGTCCCCAGGTGGAGCACCGCGCCTTCGTGGGCGAGTGGGAGCTGGGCGGGGGCGTGCGCTGGCGCGGCACCTCGCTGGAGTGGCGCACCGTCCGGCGCGGCCGCGAGTACCGCACCGAGCCCTCGCCCCACCAGTACAGCTCGTTCGTGCTCACCTACCGCCCGGCGCCGCGCGACCAGGCGCGGTAGCCCCGGCGGAAACCCGGCCCCCCGCCACGGCGTAAGACCGTGGAGCGACGGCAGTTCGACCCCTTTCCCCTCGACCTCTCATGATGAGAACCGCGAACCCCGCACTGAACTCGAAGACCTTCGAGCATCCCGCCGGCGCGCTCTCCACCGACGTGATGACGCTGGAGGGCACGGTCAACAAGACCGGCTTCCTCCTCTTCGCGCTGATCGTGCCGGCGGCGTGGGTCTGGACGCGCTTCGCCACCACGCCGGAGTCGGTGCTCCCCTGGATCGCCATCGGCGGCATCGGCGGGCTGGTGATGGCGCTGGTCACCATCTTCAAGAAGACCTGGGCGCCCGTGACCGCCCCGCTCTACGCGGCGCTGGAGGGGCTGCTGCTGGGCGGCCTCTCGGCCATGATGGAGCGGGCGTACAACGGCATCGTGCTGCAGGCCGTGGTGCTCACCGCCGGCACGCTCCTCTGCCTGCTGCTGGCCTACCGCTCGGGGCTCATCCGCGCCACCGAGAACTTCAAGCTGGGGATCGTGGCGGCCACGGGCGGCATCTTCCTCATCTACCTGACCACCTGGATCCTGGGGATGTTCGGCACCTCCGTCCCCTACATCCACGACAACGGGGTGGTGGGCATCGGCTTCAGCCTGGTGGTGGTGGTGATCGCGGCGCTGAACCTGGTGCTGGACTTCGACTTCATCGAGCAGGGGGTAGAGCACGGCGCGCCCAAGTTCATGGAGTGGTACGCCGCCTTCGGCCTGCTGGTGACGCTGGTCTGGCTGTACATCGAGATCCTGCGGCTGCTCTCCAAGCTCCGCAGCCGATAGAAGTGCGGAAGTGCGAAAGTGCGTAAGTGCGAAAGTGCGGCGGGGGCACCCGGCCTCCGCCGCACTTCTTTTTTTCGGGATCGGGAGATCAGGGCGCCGGCTGCAGCCTGGCGACCAGCTCCACCGTCTCCACGCCGCAATCCGCATCGTCCACGCGCACGCCCTCGCGGCGCCACACCTGGTACCCGGGACGGCGGACGGTCACCTGGTAGGTGCCGGGACGGTTGCTCCCCGCGGCGATGGACGTGACCGGCGGCGGCGCCATCACCGAGTCCACGAACGCGCCCTCGCGGATGATCAGCGAGGCGCCGGGGGTGACGATCTGCCCGGTGACCGAGTCCTGCGCGGTCACCTCCACCGAGGGGTGGACGTAGCCGAGGCAGATGGTGCCGAGGCTGTCGTCGGAACAGGCGGCCGCTCCCAGCATCAGCAAGGCGGCGGCGGCGAAAGGGTAGGCTCTCATCGGGGTCTCACGTGGATCGGAAGGACGAATGTTTCCGGGTGACAACGCGCAGCCCCGCCGAACCGTGACGGCACGGCGTCAGCCCCGGTCCCCGTCCTCGTCCTCCCACTTGATGTAGTCGAACCCGGTGCGGCAGCGGCGGCACCAGTACTGGGCCACCGAGAGCTGCCCGCCGAACGGGCTCACCAGCTCCGTGTCGCGCCCGCGGCAGAAGGGGCATACCACGGCGGCGGGCGGCGCGCCCTCCTCGCGCTCCGCGGGGCGGGCGGGCTCGGCCATCTCAGTCCAGCAGCAGGGCGCGGTTCTTGTCGCCGCGCGCGCGGGCGGCGGTCTCCTCGTCCAGCGCGCCGCCCTCGCGGCGGGTGGCCTCGTCCCATCCCACCCAGTCCAGCTCGCGGACGTGCTCCCACCCCCCCGCGCGGTGCGCGAGCCCCGCCACCTCCGCCAGCCCGGCCTCGGCCAGCACCGGGGCCACGCGCGAGAGGAGGCGCACGCGCAGCGCGTCCGGCCCCTCGGCCACGAACCCCTCCTCCACCAGCCGCGCGGCGCCCGCCAGGTCGCCCCGCCCGAACCAGAGCAGCACGTGCGGGAGCATGCGGGCGAGCGCCTCGCCCAGCCCGCCGCGCACCGCCTCGGCGGCGGCGATGCGGCGCGTCCAGCCGGCGGCGTACTGGAAGTGGAAGCGCTCCTCGTCCAGCAGCTTCTGCACGCGGTTGCGGACGGGGGTGTAGCGGCTGTCCGCCAGCGCCGCGTACTGCACCGAGAGCGCGGTGTCGGCCAGCAGCGAGGCGGCCACCAGGTCGCTCCAGCTCTCGAAGCGGCGGTCGAGCGCGGGCATGCTGCGGTAGGCGGCGGCCGGGCGCTCGTGCTCCAGCGCCTTGGGGTCGTCGCCGAACTCCGAGAGGAGGGCATAGGTCAGCCGGGCGTGCCCCCACTCGTCCTGCGCCATGGACGAGGCGGAGATCCCCGCCTCGAGCGTGGGGGCGCCGAGCATGCGCTCGGAGTAGCGCAGCCCCAGCACGCGCTTGCTGTCGGCCAGCACCAGCACCAGGTCGCGCAGCGGCGCGCGCACGCCGGCGGGGAGCTGGTCGGCCTTGTCGATGCGGCCGCCGGCCGCGGGGAGGGTGTCGGTCACCGCGCCTCCTTCACGGCCACGTCGCCGCCCCCGTACGAGCCGGTGCCGGCGCTGTGCACGATGTCCCCGCCCTCGTCGCGGCCGGCGGCGGTCACGAACTGGCTCTCCTCCGGGTCGATGGGGAGGATGGCCGAGCGGGGGACGACGCACATCTCCGCCCAGTTCTGCTCGTCGTACGTCTTCCAGGCGTACACGCGCGCCAGGTCGCCGTCCATCGCGTTCACCCAGCCGATGTGCCGCAGCGGCTCGTCGCGGGTCTTGCGGGCGAAGACTTCGTAAACGGGTTCTTTCACGGAAGTGCGAGAGTGCGAGAGTGCGAAAGTGCGAAAGAACGGAACGCTACATCGACACGCCGAAGCCCCGCAGCGCCTCGCGCCCCTCGGGCGAGATGCGCGACTTGGTCCAGGCGGGGGTCCATACCTCGTTGACGCGCACCTCCTCCACTCCCGGCTCGCGCCGCAGCCGGTCCTGGATGTCGAAGTGGATGAAGGCCATGCACGGGCACGCCGTGGCCGTGAAAGTCAGGTCCACCTCCACCGTGCCGCCCTCGCGGCGCACGTCGTAGACGAGCCCCAGGTCCACCAGCGAGATCGGGATCTCCGGGTCCGGCACTTCGCGCAACGCGTCCCAGAGCGGACCGGTGCGCGCCTCGGACGGCACCGGATAGGCGGCGGAACGGTCGTACGCGGGCGCGAGTCCGTCGTACTCTCGCACTCTCGCACTCTCGCACTTTCGCACTGCCGTCGCCGTCATGCCGCCTCCAGCTGCCGGCGGAAGCCGCGGCCCTCCTGGATGGCCTCGATGAACTGGCGGTTGGCCGGGCCGCGCCCCTTCCAGCGCTCGAACACCTGCTCCCAGGTGATCTCGCCCTCGTCGAAGAGCCAGCGCTTCTCGTCCTCGTCGTACTGGCAGGGGAAGGGGAAGTCGAGCACGAACTCCTGCTGCTCCTCGTCCCAGTGCGCGGGCACCTCGATGCCGATGGACTCGCAGAGCGGCACGGTGGACTTCATCCACGTCTGCCGCAGCTGGTCGTTGGTCATCCCCTTGAGCTTGTACTCCAGCTGCCCGGAGTGGCGCTTCCGGTCATCGGGGAGGCCGAACCACTCCACCGCCATCGGGAACATCCAGTCCACGGCGCGCTGCACCTTCTCCTTGGCCTCGCCGCCGGCGGCGGAGAGGCGCTTCATCCACATCTCCCCGTGGCGCAGGTGGAAGGTCTCCTCCTGGTCCACCTTCACCAGCGCGCGCTTGAGCGGGCCGTACGAGGTGTTCTTGTAGACGTCGCTCAGCAGGGTGATGCCGGCGCGGTCGTAGAGGCCGTTGGCCACCACCAGCTCCGCCCAGTTCTCCAGCGGGTGGTCGAAGCCGTAGGGGTGCTTGAACTCGTGCGGCTGCCGCCCGTAGACCAGCTGCTCCTTGTCGAGCCCCAGGTCCTCCAGCAGGCGGTAGGCGATGTTGGCGTGCGCCAGCTCGTCCTGGATGATGGCGGTGGCGCTCACCATGGTGTTGGTGGAGGGCGCGTCCTTCGAGGCGCCGAAGTAGGCGGGCGCGGAGACCAGCTCGGTGTCGGCCTGCACCAGCAGCTGCACGATGAGGGCTTTCTTGTAGCCCTCCGTCATGTCGTCGGGGTACTCGACGATGAAGCCGGCGTGCACCTTCTGCTTGAGCTCTTCATCGGTGAAGCGGGCCATTCCCTGGTCTCCTGTCGGGTTTGCGCCTGGGTTCCGTTCGCGGTTCCGCCGGCGCCGGCGCTGCGAGCGCCGTGCCGGCGGGAGGGCCGCTCGAACGCTCGTTCGAACGATCGTTCGGGGAGGCGTGAACCTACGCGCGCGCGGAGGGCGTGTCAAGCCGTGCGGACGACGGCGGCTGTCGGTAGCCCAGGGGGATGAACAGCCCTAAATTCAACCGTGCTACCCGATATCGCCGCTCCACCAACCCGACCTCCGCCGATGCTGACCACCCTCGCCCTGCTCGCCGCCGCCGCGGGCGCCCCCGCCCCCCAGGCGGCCGACACCAA
>DASUNK010000159.1:0-3315 GCA_036277195.1 Longimicrobiaceae bacterium
CTCGCCGCCGCGGCGCCGGCGGCGGGGCAGTCCGGGCGCATCGTGGGCCGGGTGACCGACCCGATCGGCCGCCCGGTGGAGGGCGCCACCGTGGTGCTGGTCTCCGCCGAGGCGGGACAGGCGCCGCGCACCGCCCGCAGCGGCGAGACCGGCGGCTTCGAGTTCGCCGGCGTGCCCGCGGGGAGCTACACCCTGCGCGTGGAGCGCCCCGGCTTCCGCCCGCGCGAGACGCCCGTGGCGGTGGAGGCCGGCGAGCTGCGCACCGTGGTGGCGCGGCTGGAGCCCGGCGGGCGGCGCGGCGCCGCGCTGGCCGAGAACCCGTAGACCGCCGGCGCGGCACGCCGCGCCGGGAGAGGTGCATCCGTATCTGTAACCTTTACGGTTCCAGTTTCGCGACCAGGAGAACCATGATCGCCCTGCTCACCCTGCCGCGCGGCCCCGCGCCCGCCGAAGCCGAGCCGGCGTTCGGCATCGTCATCCGCCCGGGCCCGCCGCCCCGCGAGGAGACGGGGAGCGGCGCCCGCCCCCCTATCGCCCGAACCAGTAGCTCACCTTGACCAGGAAGATGTTGTCGGGGTGAGCGTCGAACACGCCGGGCGCGTCGTCGCCGAAGTCGAAGGGGGTGAGCGCCGCGCCGCTGCGCTCCTGCTGCCACACCAGGTAGAGGGTGGAGCCGGGGCGGTACTCCCAGCGCAGCACGGCGTTCCCGCGCAGCGAGCGCTCGTTGAAGTCCGGGTTGCGGAAGGAGAAGTCCGCCGTGGCGGGGTTCCGGTCCGGGTCCAGCACGTAGACGCTGTCGCGCCCCGACGCCGCGCGCACGGGGCGCAGCTGCAGGGTGTCGAAGCGCACCTTCTCCCGCGTGCGCGGGGCGCGGAACTCCTTGAAGCCGGAGAAGTCGCCCGTGGCCACGAAGGGCTGCGCGAACACCTCCAGCGTCAGCGTGGGGGTGAAGGTGGCCGCGAGGCGCAGGTCCAGCCCCAGGGTGTGCTGGTCCAGCTCCGCGAACACCACGCGCCGCCCGTGGAAGTGCGTGGCCGCGGGGTCGGCGAAGGTGCGGACGAACTGCGCGGCGCTGCGGTCGCGCGAGTAGCCGGGCTCCAGCGAGAGCTCGACGTTGCTGGCGGGCTTGTAGCGCACCTCGAGCTCCACCCCCCAGCTCTCCGCCCCCTCGGCGGTGCGCGACCAGCTGGGCGCCACCTCCAGCACCACCGGGCGGCGCGAGTCGGTCTCGAAGGATGGGAAGAGGCCCACGCTGGCGGCGCGCCGCACCACCGGGCCGCCGCGGGTGAGGCGGTCGTCCAGCGACTCCGGGCGGTAGAGCGCGAAGAGGCTGCCCTCCCAGTAGTTGGGGAGCTCGATGCTCCCGTAGGCGTGGTAGTCCGGGCCGGTGAGGTCGCCGTCGAAGTTGTACTGCCGCTGCAGCCCGGCGTTGACCACCAGCCCCCGGAACCAGCGGGTGGGGCGGGTCCACTGGCGCAGCAGGTTGGCGTTCATCCAGACGTAGTCCGCCTCGGTGAGGAACGCCAGGTCGTTGACCTCGAAGCCCGGGCTGCGGTAGTTCACCGACGCCTCCCAGAGCCAGCTCCCCGCGTCCTTGGCCGCGCGCAGGTAGCCGCCGAAGCCCCGCAGCACGGTGGCGCCGGGGTCGTGGGCGTCGGAGAAGAAGCCGTTGCCGCCGGGGTCGCGGTCCGGCCGCTGGAAGTAGCGCGCGGAGCTCTCCTGCAGGCGGAGGATGGCCGCCGAGTCGCCGCTGACCTGCGAGAGGGCGAAGTTGCCGAGGAGGGTGTAGGTGCGCTCGCGCCAGGAGGCGTTCCAGTCCACCCCCACCGCTTCGGCGTGCGCGGGGAGGAGGGCGCGCAGCGCGTCGTCGCCGAAGCCGCGCACCACCGAGGTGCCGATGGCCCCCAGCACCAGGCTCCCCTCGCGCAGGTTCCGCTTCACCCGCCCCACGAAGTAGTTGGTGAGCGGCTCCACCTCCTGCCGGAAGACGCGCCCGTCCGGCCCCTGCGCCCGCGCCCGCTCGCGCGCGGTGAGGGCGTTCAGCACCCCCACCTGCAGTCCGCCGCGGGTGCGGCCGGTGAGCTTGGCGGCGCCCAGGATGGTGGTGTTCTCGGGGACGTCGACGAACTCCGCCGGGTCGGTGACGGAGCCCTGCGGGAAGCGCCCGATGCGGCGCGAGTAGAAGAGGGAGAGCGACGACACGTCGCTGCACACGAAGCAGCCGAAGTCGCCGAAGTCGAAGAGCCCGCTCCCCTCCACGAAGAAGGGGCGCCGCTCGGGGAAGAAGGTCTCGAAGGCCGAGAGGTTCACCACGGCCGGGTCCACCTCCACCTGGCCGAAGTCGGGGTTGATGGTGGCGTCGAGGGTGAGGGTGGAGGTGAGCACGGCCTTCACGTCGCCCCCCGCGCGCACGCCGTAGTCGCTGGGGTCCGCGAAGGGCGACTCGGGGTCGTCGGGGCGCACGTACTCGGCGCGGCTCACCAGGTAGGGGAGGAGCTCGACCGCCGCGCGCCGCGCGGTGAGCCGCAGCCCCTGGAGGTGGCCGAAGCGCTGGGGGCCGCCGGCCTCCTCCTTCCCCCAGAACGCCCACATCGAGCGCTCGTTGAGCCGCTCGGTGAAGCGCCACAGCTGCACCCCCCAGCTCTGCGCCTCGCCGCGGGCGTAGCGGAGCTGGGAGAAGGGGATGCGCAGCTCCGCCGTCCAGCCGAGCGAGTCGACCCGGGCGGCGGCCTCCCACACGGGGTCCCACGAGGGGTCCGCGTAGGCGGCGGCCTGGCCGGCGTCGGTCTTGATCCCCGCGGGGTTCACCCGGAGCACGGTGCGCCCGGTGTGGTCGTGGAAGGTGTCGAAGACCAGCTCCAGGTAGTCGCCCTCCTCCTGCTGGTCGCGCCGGGCCAGGCGGCTGCGCACCCCGCGCGCCCCCAGCGAGTCGAACATCCGCGCGCCGACGTAGAGCGCCTCGCCGTCGTAGGCGAAGCGCACCTCGGTGGGCTGGGTGGCGGGCTTCCCCTCGTCGGGGTCCTGCTGGGTGAAGCCGGTGGCGGCGGGGGCGGTGCGCCAGAGCGCCTCGTCGAGGCGGCCGTCGATCGCCACCGGCCCGGTGCGCGGCACCGCCCGCACTTCGGGGGGCGTGCGGGGGTGGGCCTGCCCGGCGAGCGGGGCGGCGGCCGCCGCCCCGAGGGCGGCGGCGAGGAGCGCGGCGCGGACGAAAAGGCGCGGCATGGCAAGTCTCCCGGGATTGCCTGGCTCCCCGGAGTGTGGCGCACGACCCGCGTGGAGGATATCGCGTCCCCGAGCCGCACCGATCCGCTGGTC
>DASUNK010000160.1:0-4935 GCA_036277195.1 Longimicrobiaceae bacterium
CCAGGCGCGCCGGGCCCCTCCCGCTACCTGGGACTTTCCAGCCCCGCGGCCACGTCCGGGGCGGCGCGCGCGTCCCACCAGGTGCGCGCCACCGTGGCGCCCAGGATCAGCACCCCGCCCGCCAGCGCCCACGCCCCCGGCGCCTCGCCGTGCGCCAGCCACGCCCACAGCGGGTTCACCGCCGGCTCCAGCAGCAGGAGCACCGACGCCTCCAGCGCCGGCACGTGCCGCAGCCCCCCGGCCAGCAGCACGTACGCCGCCCCGATCTGCACCGCCCCCAGGTAGGCGATCACCGCCCAGTCCGCCGCCTCCGCGCGGACCGGGAGCGTCTGTGGCAGGCACGCGAGGAAGGCGAGGAGGTTCCCGGCCACCACCGTGGGGAGCGCCGAGCCTTCCTCGCCCCGGCGGCTCCCCGCCCAGCGCAGTCCCACCACGGTGAAGGCCCAGCACACCCCGCTCAGCAGCGCCAGCAGGTTGCCCGTCTCCGGGTCGCTCGCCGTGGCCCGCGGCGCCCCGGCGCTGAAGAAGAAGGGCGCCAATCCCAATCCCACCAGCGCCATGAAGCCCAGGTCGCGCCGGCGGATCGGCTCGCGCAGCAGGAGCGGGCCCAGGAGGAGGATGTAGAGCGGCGAGGTGGACTGAAGGAAGATGGCGCTGGCCGCCGTGGTGAGCTTGTTGGCGGCGACGAAGAGCACCATCGTGCCGGCGTACGCCACGCTCACCGGGAGCACCTGCCACGACCAGCCGCGGCGGGCCGCCGGCAGCGCCAGGAAGAGCACCAGCGCCGCCACTCCCGAGCGGAAGCCGGCCACCTGCCAGGCGCCGAGCGCGGTGGCCTTGATCGCCGCGCCGCCGGTGGAGAAAAGCAGCGCCGCGCCCAGGATCTCCAGCCGGTGGCGGGTGGCAGGGGTCATGGGGGATGAGGATGCCCGCCCCGCCGCGCGGCGGCAAGCCCTGGCCCGCCCCGCTGTGCCGCGGATGTCGCCAAAGCGCTCCCCGGGCGGCGGCGGCCGCATCTCCCGGGCCCCGGAGAAGCCGCTCCGGACACGGCGCGAGGGTCCCGGGCAAGTGGACAACGTGAACAGGAAGGGCGAGAAAAAAGGCGCCTCTAGACAGCCGCGGGAGCGCCGGCTAAGCTTCCCAGTGTCATCCCGAGCGATGTGAACGGATTAGACGCCCGGCGCGGTCCGGGCGGGGGCGGGCGTAGATGGCCCGCGCCCCGCAGCCGCGCGTCTCCGACGACCAGCTCCGGGAGGCGGCCCGGCGGGCCATCGCGCGGGGCTCGCTGCGCAGCACCGCCGAGGCCATCGGCCTGAGCCCGTCGGGGCTCGACATCGCCGTCAACCACAGCAAGCGCTGGAAAGGGAACACCCGCACCCGGCTGCTCGACTGGTACCTGGGGGCGGGGCGCACCCCGGCGTACGCCGACACCGCCACCGCGGCCTCGGCGCTCGACGTGCTGACGGAGATGATGACGGAGGCGGAGAAGGCGCAGGCGCGGTCGGCCGTGCTGGAGATCCTCGCGAAGGCGCACCGCGAGGCGAGGCGCGAGCCGCCGCGCTGGATCGCAGAATTAAAGGAAAGTCCTGAGTCCTAAGTCCTAAGTCCTGAACTGCACCGGAGGTGCGGAATCGGGTGCACTTAGGACTCAGGACTTAGGACTTAGGACTTCCGTCGATCAGTTCCCTCCCACGTCCTCGTCGTCGTCATCCCGGCGGTCGCGCCGGGCGATCAGGCGCGACTCCTCCACCAATCGAACGAACTCTTCGCGGTAGCCGTGCCGGTCGTCGCCCAGCGACCCGCGCGCCAGGCGGACCACGCCGTCCCAGCTGGCGCTCCCCCGGTGGGGCGAGCGGCGCAGCAGCATCCCCCACGCCGCCACGGCCGCGGAGAAGCGGAAGTCCTCCGACGCCGCGGCGATCCCCAGCGAGCGGTCCAGCACCGGGTGCTCGATCAGCCGGCTCACGTCGCCCGTGGGCGGCTTGTAGCGCAGCTTCACCATCAGCAGCTCGCCGGGGTGCCGCTCGCCGCCGCGCGGGCGCGTCTCCTGGTAGCGGAGCGGGTCCGTCCCGCGCACGGGCTCGTCCGAGTCCGCGGGGACGATCTCGTACAGCGCCGTGACCGAGTGCCCGGCGCCCAGCTCGCCGCCGTCGCGCCGGTCGTCGTTGAAGTCCTCCGCGGCCAGCAGGCGGTTCTCGTAGCCGATCAGCCGGTACGCCTTCACCTTCTCGGGGTTGAACTCCACCTGCACCTTCACGTCCTTGGCCAGGGTCAGCAGGGTGCCCCCCATCTCCCCCACCAGCACCTTGCGCGCCTCGGCGATGCCGTCGATGTACGCGTAGTTGCCGTTCCCGTGGTCGGCCAGCTGCTCCATCTTGCTGTCCTTCAGGTTCCCGGTGCCGAAGCCGAGGACGGTGAGGAACACGCCGTGCTCGCGCTCCTCCTCGATGAGCCGCACCAGCTCGGCGTCGCTGCTCACGCCCACGTTGAAGTCGCCGTCGGTGGCGAGGATGACGCGGTTGTTGCCCCGGCGGCGGAAGTTCTCGCGGGCCACGCGGTAGGCCAGGCGGAGCCCCGCGCCCCCGGCGGTGGAGCCGCCCGCCCGCAGGCAGTCGATGGCCTCGCGGATGGCGCGCCGGTCGGCGCCCGAGGTGGAGGGGAGCACCAGGCCCGCGGAGCCGGCGTAGACCACGATGGCCACCCGGTCCTCCTCGCGGAGCCGGCTCACCAGCAGGCGCAGGCTCTGCTGCACCAGGGGGAGCTTGTCCGGCTCGTCCATGGAGCCGGAGACGTCCACCAGGAACACCAGGTTGGCGGGCGGCAGGTCGCGCGCGTCCATCCGCCGCCCCTGGATGCCCACGTGCACCAGCCGGTGCGCCGGGTTCCAGGGCGCGGTGCTGGTCTCGGTGGTCACGGAGAAGGGGTGGCCGTCCTCCGGGTCGGGGTAGTCGTAGTCGAAGTAGTTGACCAGCTCCTCGATGCGCACCGCGTCGATGGGCGGGAGGCTCCCTCCGCCCAGGAAGCGGCGCACGTTGCCGTACGAGGCCGCGTCCACGTCGATGGCGAAGGTGGAGAGCGGGTTGCCGCGCACCTCGAGGAAGTCGTTCTCCTCGATGCGGTCGTACTCCTCGGTGTTGAAGTCGCGGGGAACGGGTCGCCCCACGCGGGTGGCGGTGGGCGCGATCGTGCCCGCATCGAAGGTGACGGTCTGCACCTCGCCGGGGCGGTTGCGCTCGGTGGCCGTGCAGCCGGCCAGGACCAGGAGGGGGATGGCGATGATGGCGTGCGTCCGCATCGGGGCTCTCCTCCCGAGGGGTGGGTGATCACCTGCTGGACGCAATGGAACGGGCGGGCGGCCGGCGGTTCTGACGCCCCGTATATTGGAGCGCATGGGAGAGGGCACGGCGGGGGCGGCGCGGACCGCCCGGGGCGCGCAGACGCGCGCGCTGATCCTGGAGACGGCGCTGGAGCTGTTCCGGGAGCGCGGCTACGAGGACACCACCATGCGCGCCATCGCGGAGCGCGCGGGGGTGGCCCTGGGGAGCGCGTACTACTACTTCCGGTCGAAGGAGGAGCTGGTCCAGTCCTTCTACGGCCGCATGCACCGCGAGCACGTGCAGGCCTCGGCGCGCGTGCTGCGGACGGAGCGCGCCCTGCGGGAGCGGCTGCTGGGGGTGATGCGGGCGCGGCTGGAGACGATGGAGCCGTACCACCGCTTCGCCGGCGTGCTCTTCCGCACGGCGGCGGACCCGCGCAGCCCGCTCAACCCCTTCAGCGAGGCGTCGCGCGCGGTGCGCGAGGAGAACACGGCGCTGTTCGCGGAGGTGGTGCGCGGAGCACGGGACGGGAGGGTGCCCGCGGAGCTGGCGGCGGAGCTGCCGGAGCTGCTCTGGACCTACAGTATGGGGATCACGCTCTTCTGGATCCACGACGACTCGCCGGGGCGCGCGCGCACCCACCGGCTGACGGAGCGCACCGTGGACCTGGTGGTGCAGCTGGTGAAGCTGGCCAGCCTGGCGCCGCTGCGCCCCCTGCGCGCCTCGGTGCTGGGGCTGCTGGCGGAGCTGCGCGCCCCTACCGCTCCCGCGCCAGGCGATACACCCGCAGCAGCGCCGCCTCCGCCAGACGGTCCGCGTCGCGGGAGGTGAGGGTGTGGTGGTTCACCATCGCCGAGAAGAGCACCCGCTCGCCCGCCGCGGTGGTGAGGTAGCCGGAGAGCGAGCGCACCCCCGAGAGCGTCCCCGTCTTGGCGTGCACGTTGCCGGCGAGCGGCGTCCCCCGCATCCGCGCGGCCAGGGTGCCGTCCTGGCCCGCCACCGGGAGCGCGGCGTGGAACGCCTCGAAGCGCGGGCTCCGCGCCATGTGCGCCAGCAGCGCCGCCAGGAAGTCCGGCGACACCAGGTTGTAGCGCGAGAGCCCGGAGCCGTCCGCCATCGCCAGCCGCCGCGGGGGGAGCCCCCAGGCGCGCGCCAGGCTGTCCACCACCGCGATCCCCGCCGCCGCCGAGCCCGTGCCGCGCAGCTCGCGCCCCAGCGTCTTCAGCAGGATCTCCCCGTACTGGTTCTGGCTGGGCTTGAGGAACGCCGCCAGCACCTCGCGCAGCGGCGGCGAGGCGTGCACGAAGAGCGTGTCGGCGGAGAGGGCGGGAGCCTGGCGCAGCGCGCGGGTGTCGTGGTCCAGCGGCGCGCCGTCCACGCGGATGCCGGCGTCGCGCAGCGTCTCGGTGAGCACGGTGGCGAAGTAGAGCGTGTTGTCGCGCACCGCCACCCGCTCGGTGTACACCAGGGTGTCGTGCGGCACCGGTCCGGAGATCGTCAGCCCGGGGCCGGAGGCCGCCCGCGTCACCCGCACCTCGCGCAGCGTGCCGGCGGGCGCCGTGACGGTGGCGTTGGCGACGGGGGTGTAGGCGGTGGGCGGGTCGAGCCAGACGCGGCC
>DASUNK010000161.1:0-15806 GCA_036277195.1 Longimicrobiaceae bacterium
GACGCCGCCGCGCAGGTGCTGGGCATCGTCGCGCGGCGCAACGCCGGCCTCCCGGACGCAGGGCTGGAGAACACCCCCGAGACGCGGCGCGTGGTGGCCGGCTTCGTCCGCGCCTTCCGCCCGCGCGTGGTCATCCTCCCCTACCCGCGCGGCCGCCACCCCGACCACCGCGTCGCCAGCCAGCTCGGCTACGACGCCTGCTTCCTGGCCGGGCTGAAGAAGTTCGGCGCGCCCGGCGAGCCGCACCGCCCGCACAAGCTCCTCTACGCCCTCGCCTACCGCGAGGACCCGGTGAAGCCCAGCTTCGTGGTCGACATCACCGACCACATCGAGACCAAGCTGCGGGCGGTGGCGTGCTACGCCTCGCAGTTCGACGGCAAGACCTGGGGAGGCGAGGTGTTCCCGGGAGGCGACCGGCCGCTCTACGACCAGGTGCGCATGCACGCGGCGCGCTACGGCTCGCTCATCCGCACGGCGTACGGCGAGCCCTTCCACCTGGCCGAGACGCTGGAGGTGGACGACGTGGTGCGGCTGGGCGTGCGGAGCATCTAGGGAGGACTACGGGGCGGGAGACTTCAGGCGCCGGCCGGCGCGCAGTGGACCTCGATCACCAGCCGCTTCCAGCTGGGCGCCTCCGCGCCGCGCACCTTCACCGCCGTGGCGGTGGCGGCGCCGCCGCGGAGCAGCCAGGGCGCCAGCCAGCAGTTGATCTCCGGCGGCAGGTGGCCCAGCGGGTCGCCTGCCGCCCGGTGCACCCAGACGGCGGGGTCCTCGTCCACGGGGGGATCGGGGATGAGGAGGAGCGTGTCTCCCTGCGCCACCTCGCTGACGTGCGCCGCCCGGTCGCCGAACACCGTGCCGTGGACCGTCGCGCGGAAGGTGGAGGGCTGTTGGGCGGGAAGGGGCGGGATCATCAACGGCTCGCATGCGGTGGGTCACTGCCTCTCCCGGGCAATGTATCGCGGCGGCCCTCCCGGTCAAGGCTCTCGATCCGCGAAACATAATCCCCGCTGGCGTTTATCAGCTCCCGCGCCGTTCCGTTGCAGCCATCCGGAGCCGGGATGCACGACCCCATCTATCTGGACTACGCGGCCTCCACCCCGGTGCGCCCCGAGGCGCGCGCGGCCATGCTGCCGCTGCTGGAGGGCACCTTCGGCAACCCGTCCAGCCTGCACGCCTTCGGGCGCCGGGCGCGCGCGGTGCTGGAGGACGCGCGCGCGCGGCTGGCGCGGGTGCTGGGCGCCGCCCCGGCGGAGCTGGTCTTCACCCGCGCCGGGAGCGAGGCCGACAACCTGGCCGTCCTGGGGCGCGCGCGGCTGCTGCGCGGCGCGCCGGTGGTCTGCTCGGCGGTGGAGCACAAGGCGGTGCTGGGCGCGGCCCGCGCCGCCGCGGCGGAGGGCTCGCCGCTGGTGGTCCTCCCGGTGGATGGCTCCGGCGTGGTGCGGCTGGACGCGCTGGAGGCCGCGCTGCGGGAGACGCCCGCCGTGGTCTCGGTGATGTGGGCCAGCAACGAGGTGGGAACGCTGCAGCCGGTGGACGAGGTGGCGCGGCGGTGCGCGGCCGCCGGCGTTGCCTTCCACTCCGACGCGGTGCAGGCGCTGGGGAAGGTGCCGGTGCGGGTGGACCGGGTGCCGGTGGACCTCCTCTCCTTCAGCGCGCACAAGCTGGGCGGGCCCAAGGGGATCGGGCTGCTCTACGTGCGCCGGGGGACGCGCCTGGCGCCGCTCCTCTTCGGCGGCGGGCAGGAGCGCGGCCTGCGCCCGGGGACGGAGGACGTGGCGGGCGCGGTGGGCTTCGCCGCGGCGGCGGAGGCGGCCGAGGCCGAGCGTGAGGCGGAGGCCGCGCGCCTGGGAGCCCTGCGCGACCGGCTGGAGGCGGGGCTGCGCGCGCGCGTCCCCGAGCTGGTGGTGAACGCCGCGGAGGCCGCGCGGCTGCCGAACGTCAGCAACGTCTCGGTGCCGGGCGCGGACCCGGAGGCGCTGCTGGCGTCGCTGGACCTGGAGGGGATCGCCGCCTCGTCGGGCTCGGCGTGCTCCAGCGGCGCGGTGGAGCCCTCGCACGTGCTGACGGCGATGGGGCTGGCGCCCGAGGTGGCGGGCCCGTCGGTGCGCTTCTCGCTGGGGCGCGGCACCACGGAGGCGGAGATCGCGCGGGTGCTGGAGGTGTTCCCGGGGGTGGTGGAGCGGTTGCGGGCGCTGGCGTAGGCATCCACGGAAGCGGGTGATCACGATGGAGAAGCGGACCGTCCTCGTCGCCATGTCGGGCGGCGTGGACTCGTCGGTGGCCGCGGCCCTGCTGGTGGAGCAGGGGCACCGCGTCATCGGCGCGACCATGAAGACCTTCTGCTACTCGGAGGAGGCCGGGGGGAACGGGCCCTCGAAGACCTGCTGCGGCCTGGACGGCATCCTGGACGCGCGGCGGGTCTGCGACCGGCTGGGCATCCCCCATTACGTCTTCGACGTGGAGAAGGAGTTCACCCGCGACGTCATCGACGACTTCGTGCAGGAGTACGCGGCGGGGCGCACGCCCAACCCGTGCGTGCGCTGCAACGGCAACACCAAGTTCCGCGACCTGCTGCGCCGCGGCGCCATGCTCGGGTGCGACGCCATCGCCACCGGCCACTACGCGCGCATGGGAACGGACGCGCAGGGGCGCCCCGTGCTGCTGCGCGGGGTCGACGCCGCCAAGGACCAGAGCTACTTCCTCTGGGCGCTCCCACCGGAGCTGCTGCCGCAGCTGAGGTTCCCCCTGGGCGAGCTCACCAAGCCGCAGGTGCGCGCGAAGGCGCGTGCGCTCGGCCTCTCCACCGCCGAGAAGCCGGAGAGCATGGAGATCTGCTTCGTCCCCACCGGCGACTACGTGGACGTGCTGGAGCAGCGGCTGGGGAGCGGCCACGCGGCGCTCTCGCCCGGGCCGCTGGTGACCACCGATGGCACGGCGATCGGCGAGCACGCCGGCTACGCGCGCTACACCGTGGGGCAGCGGAAGGGGCTGGGGGGCGGGCGGAGCCTGCCGCTGTACGTGCTCGGCACCCGGCCGCAGGCGCGCGAGGTGGTGGTGGGGACGCTGGAGGAGCTGCACCGCCGCGAGGTGGAGGTCGGCGAGCTGAACTGGCTGGGGCCGCTCCCCGGGGCGGGCGAGCGGGTGCAGGTGCAGCTGCGGCACCGCGCGCCGGCCGTCTCCGCGCGCGTGGCGCGGGTGGAGGCGGGCGCCGTGGCGCTGGAGCTGGAGCGCCCGCAGCGTGCGGTGACGCCCGGCCAGTCCGCCGTGCTCTTCCGCGGCGAGGTGGTGCTCGGCGGCGGCCGCATCGCGGCATGATCTGGCGCGGCGTGCAATTTGCCCATAGATTCAGGCAAGATTGCACACCCGCTGGAGAGGTGACATGAGCCGCTTCGCCGTCGCCGAGCTGCTGGCCGAGGAAGACGCGCTTCCGGTCGCGGTTCTCTCGGACCTCGACTGGGTGCAGGCGGTGCAGTCGGGATTCCCCGTGTCGGCGGTGGACGCCGTGGTGCGCGAGCTGGGGTTCTCGCTGGCGGAGATCGAGCGGCTGGTGATGCCGCGGCGCACGCTGGCGCACCGGCGCGCGCAGGGCCAGCCGCTCACGCGCGAGGAGTCGGACCGGCTGGCCCGGGTGGCCCGGGTGGCGCTGGCGGCGCGCGAGGCGTTCGGCGACCCGGGCAACGCGCACACCTGGCTGCGGCGTCCGAACCGCGCCCTGCAGGGGAACCTCCCCATTCACCTGCTGGACACGGACGACGGCGCCCGTCTGGTCGAGGACGTGCTCGGGCGGCTGGAGCACGGCCTCTTCTCCTGATGCGCGTCTGGCGCATCGCCCGCAGCATCTACCCGGCGCTGGACGGAGAGGGCGCGCGGCGCCACGGGGCGCGCTGGACCTCGCCCGGCATCGCCGCGGTCTACACGGCGGAGAGCCTGGCCCTCGCGGTCGTCGAGCTCCTCGTCCACACCGATCCCGACCTGGTGCCGCGCGACCTGGCCGCCTACGAGATCGGCGTACCCGACACCCTCCCCGTCCAGCGCGTCTCGCCGAAAGAACTGCCGGGCGACTGGAGAGAGATCCCCGGCCACCCGGCGTGTCGGCTGCTCGGCGACGCCTGGGCGGCGGTGGGTGAGATCCCCCTGCTCGCCGTGCCCTCGGCCGTCGTCCCGGAAGAGACCAACTACCTGCTGAACCCCGAGCACCCGCAGGCCGCCCAGGTCCGCGTCGTCTCGTCGCGGCCGTTCACCTTCGATCCGCGCCTGCTCGGGTAGCCCGTCTCAGTCGAGCTCCTTCGCCTCGCGGAAGAGGTCGCGGAGCTCCTGGTCGCTCATCTCCTGCACCGCCTCCTCGGCGTCGGCGTTGTCGCCGCCCTGCACCACGAAGCGCGGCCGCCGGCCGGGGTCCGAGATGCAGTTGAAGACGATGGTGGGCCGGTAGTTCCCCAGCCCGTACTTGCCCCCCGAGGCGTACGCCTCCCAGGTCAGCAGGTCCTCGTCGGTGAAGGTGTGGCTCATCGTCGCCTCCTCGCGTTCCTCGCACGAATGACACCCGCGCGCGGTACTTTGCACTTCGCACTTCGCACTTCGCACTTCGCACTGCCGTTCAGTGCTTCATCCCCGCCGCCTCGGCGAACTCCTCGAACTGCTTCCGCTGCTCCTCGGTCAGGCTCTCCGGCACCGTCACCGCCACCCGCACGTACTGGTCGCCCCGGCGCCCCGCCTTCTCCACCCCCTGCCCCTTGATGCGGAACTTGGTGCCCGACTGCGTCCCGGGCGGGATCTTCAGCACCACGTGCTTCCCGTCGACCGTGCGCACCCGGAGCTTCGAGCCCAGCGTGGCCTGCGCCATGTTGATCGGCACGGTGGAGCTGAGGTCGAGCCCCTCGCGGGTGAAGAAGCGGTCCGGCGTCACCCGGAAGGTGAGCACCAGGTCGCCCGGCGGGCCGCCCGAGGCGCCCTTCTCGCCCTGGCCGGAGAGGCGGAGCTTGGAGCCGTTGTCCACCCCGGCGGGAACGTTGATGGCCACCGCGCGCTGGCGCCGCACCTCGCCCGAGCCGTTGCAGGCGGGGCAGGGGTCCGCCGCGACCTTGCCACGCCCGTAGCACGCCGGGCAGGGGCGCGACACCCCGAATCCCCCCTGCCCGAAGGTGATGGTGCCGCTCCCGTTGCACTCGGGGCAGGTGGTGACCTGCGTCCCCGGGCGGGCGCCGCTCCCCCCGCACGTGGGGCACTCCTCCGTCACCGGCACGTTGACGGTGATCTTCCCCCCGCGCGCGGCGGTGCGGAAGGCGATCTCCACCACGTAGTCGATGTTCTCGCCCCGCTGCGGCCCCGCCGGGCGCTGCCGCCGCTTGCCGAAGTCGAAGATGGAGCCGAAGAGATCTCCCAGCCCCCCCAGGTCCAGGTCCTCGGCGCTGAAGCCGCCGCCGCCGGGTGCCCCCGCCGGGCGCCCCGCGCCGCCGGGGCGGAAGCCGCCCACCCCGCCGAACGCGCCGTACCGGCGCATCTGGTCGTACTGCTTGCGCTTCCCCTCGTCGGAGAGCACGGAGTACGCCTCCGACACCTCCTTGAACCGCTCCGCCGCGGAGGGGTTGTTCGGGTTGGCGTCGGGGTGGTGCTGCTTGGCGAGCTTGCGGTACGCCTTCTTTATCTCGTCCACGCTGGCGTTCTCGGCCACGCCCAGCACGCGGTAGAGGTCCTTGGTCTGTGTCGTCGACATGGTGTTCCGGGTCGCGTTCAGCCGCCCGTCAGCCCAGGTACTTCTTGACCAGGACGCGGGCGGGGCGCAGGAGCACGCCCTTGAAGCGGTACCCCTTCTGGTACACCTCGGCCACGGTGTCGTCCTCCTCGGCCGAGGCCGCGGGCACGGTGGTGAGCGCCTCGTGCACGGTGGGGTCGAACGGCTTCCCCGCGGCGTCGTCCACCGCCTCCAGCCCGGCCGCCTCCAGCGCGCGCAGGAACTTGCGCTCCACCATCTCGGCGCCCTCGTGCAGCGCCCCGGAGGGCGTGGTGGCCGGGTCGAAGTCGGCGATGCGCTGCAGGTCGTCCAGCGGCTCCAGCAGCCGTCCGGCCAGCTCGGCCTGGGCGCGCACCCACGCCTCGCTCCGCTCGCGCTCCACCCGCTTGCGGTAGTTCTCGAACTCGGCGGCCAGCCGCAGGTGCCGGTCGCGCAGCGCGCCCACCTCGGCGGCCGGGTCGGGGCCGGCGGGCGCCTCCCCTCCCGCCAGCCCGTTCGCGCCCGGGTCCGGCCCCACTTCCTCCACCGCGCCGGCGTCCACGGCGGCTCGGGGCTCCTCGCCCTCCGGCGCCTGGGGGTGCGCGTCGCGCGCGTGCCTGTGTCGGTTCTCCGCCATGATCCACCCGGTTACGGCAATACGTGACGAACGCCGCCCGCGCCGAACACCAGCGCCGGCGGCGAACGAAGGTACACGGCGCCTGCGTCCGTGGCGCCCCCGGAGTCGCAAGCCGGGTGCCACCCTCCCCCGCCAGAATGGCAGCGGTGGCTCACCCCAGCCGCGCCTCCATCCACTCCAGCAGGTCGATCACCACCCGGTGCCGGTCCACCTCGTTGAGCGACTCGTGGTAGAAGCCCGGGTACTCCCGCACCGTCACGTCGCCCGCCAGCCGCCGGGCGAAGGCGCGCACCGCCTCCGCGTCCACGATGGCGTCCGCCCCCGGCACCAGCACCAGCACCGGGAGCCGCACCCGCTCCGGCTCGGCGAGCGCCCGCGGGATGGCGGCCATGAACTCGGTGTAGAGCCGCGGCGTCACCCGGGCGTGGACCAGCGGGTCCTCGCGGTAGGAGCGGACGTACGCCGCGTCGTGGGTGAGCGTGTCCGGGTCGATCCCGCTGGCCAGCGGGAGCGCCGGGAGCCAGCGCGAGAGCACCCCGGCCGCGGCCACCTTCCAGCGCGGCGCGCGCAGCTTCACCCCCAGCAGCGGCGCGGAGAGGACGGCGCCGCGCAGCGCGGGCGCGGGCTCCGACTGCAGCCAGCGCAGCGCCACCAGCCCGCCCAGCGAGTGCCCCAGGAGGAAGAGGGGGAGCCCGGCCGGGAGGCGCGCCGCCGCCTCGGCGCGGAAGCGATCCAGGTCGTGCACCAGCGCGTCGAAGCTGGGCGCGTGGGCGCGCGGGCCCCCGGAGCGGCCGTGCCCCCGCAGGTCGAAGGCGTGCACGGCCACCCCGCGCGGCGCCAGGTCGCGCGCCAGCGCCGCGTAGCGGCCGGCGTGCTCGCCCAGGCCGTGCACCACCAGCAGCCCCGCCCGGGGCGCGGCCACGGGCCAGGAGAGGTGGTGGAGGGGGATGCCGTCGGCGGAGGGGAAGGGGTCGGAGCGCGCGGCCGGCGGGGCCTCGCCCGCCGTCACCGCGGCTTGCGCTGCAGGTCCAGCTTGCTGAAGGTGCGCAGGTACACCACCATCGAGTAGACGGTGAGGACGACCGCGATCACCAGCGCCACCACCGCGAAGCCGAAGTGGAAGTACTGCCAGTACTCCCAGAGCGAGCCGCTCCAGCCGTCGTCGCGCGCCTTCTCCTGCAGCGCGTACCAGACGATGACGGTGCCGTTGAAGATGTTCTGGAACACCGACTTGAGCTTCCCCGACTTTCCCGCCGCCAGCACCACGCCCCGCTTGGCCGCGAAGCCGCGGAAGAGGGTGATGAACAGCTCGCGGCCGAACACCACCAGCACGATCCAGAGGGGGAAGACGCCCCGCCCGTACGGGAACCAGGGGAAGGGGAGGTCGCTCCAGCCGTGCGAGAGGAGGTAGAAGGGGACGAAGGTGGCCGCCAGCAGGAGCTTGTCGGCCAGCGGGTCCATCAGCTTGCCGAAGTCGGTGATCAGGTTCTGCGAGCGCGCCAGGTAGCCGTCGTAGATGTCCGAGAGGGCGGCCACGATGAAGACGAGGAACGCCAGCATGCGGACGCCGAAGCTCTCGGTGAGGATGAGCGGCCCCAGCACCAGCGCCAGCACCACGCGCCCGAGGGTGATGGCGTTGGGAAGGTTGAGCCCGGGCACCACCTCGGTTCGCATCGGTTCCGCCTTCAGCTCAGGGACCGGATCACCAGCTTGCTCACCGCCGCCAGCGTGTCGAAGACGCCGATGCCGCGGGTGGCCACCGCCTCGAAGTGCTGCACGCCGTTGGGGTTCAGCTGCCCCTGCAGCTCCTCGAGCGAGGAGATGTTGGGGAGGTCGCGCTTGTTGTACTGGATGACGAAGGGGATCTCGCGCAGGTCGACCCCGTACTCCGCGAGGTTCTCGTAGAGGTTGTGCATGGACTCGATGTTGGCGTCGAGCCGCTCCACCTGCGAGTCGGCCACGAACACCACCCCGTCCACGTTGCGCAGGATGAGCTTGCGCGAGGCGTTGTAGTACACCTGCCCCGGCACGGTGTAGAGCTGGAAGCGCGTCTTGAAGCCGCGGATGGCCCCCAGGTCCACCGGGAGGAAGTCGAAGAAGAGGGTGCGGTCCGTCTGCGTGGCCAGCGAGATCAGCTTGCCGCGCGTGCTGGGCGACACCTTGTCGTAGATGTACTCCAGGTTGGTGGTCTTCCCGCAGAGCCCCGGCCCGTAGTAGACGATCTTGCAGCTGATCTCGCGCGACGAATAGTTGATGAGCGACATTCGGCGGCACCCCCTACATGTCGCCGAAGAGGCGGTCGATCTCGTCCTCCGCCTCGTCCGCGAAGGCGGCCTCGAGCACGGGAGACGAGGCGCTGGGCGCGCGCGAGAAGATCTCGTGGAACACCTCGGTCAGCTCGCGCACCACCCCCTTCACCTTGATCCGGATCATCCCCACCGTCGTGCGGTTGTCGAAGAGCACGACGAGGATGACGCGGCGCGCGATGTCGGCCAGGTACATCGACTCGCGCTCCCCCTGGTGGAAGAGCGACGAGAACTCCTTCTCCCCGATCATGGAGGCGAGCTGGTCGTTGGCCGCGAAGTCGGCCGCGGCGAGCGAGGCGAAGGCCGCCTGGTCGAAGTCGGGACGCTCGCCGGCGGTGGTCACCAGCTGGCCGGCGCGGTCCACCAGCAGCACGCAGCGGGCGTTGGAGTCGTAGAGGAACGACTGGAGGGAGCGCTCGATGCGCGCGTGGTCGCGCTCCTCCAGCGCCCAGCTCGACGCCCCCGCCGCCATCAGGCGACCTCCGTGGGGAGCGGGTGCCCCCGTCCGGCGAGCCCCTCCTCCAGCCGCCCCAGCACGGCGGCGGCGCGCTTGCGCAGGAGGGGGCGGGGCTCCCAGGCCAGGAAGTCGCGCAGGAGGAGGATGGTGTTCACCGAGGGCTCCTCGCCGTCGAGGTACTCCAGCGCGGCCAGCCGCCGCAGCGGGTGGGGGCTGAAGAGGTCGCGGCGGGAGCGGCTGATCTGGTCGCGCACCAGCAGCACGCCGAGCGCGGCCACGCCGGCCACGGCCAGCAGGACGAAGGCCGTCGTGCGAAGGATGCGCTGGTTCTCCATCGGGCCCGTGGCAGGCGGGTCGGGGTCAGTGGCGCAACAAAGTAACGGGCGGAGGGAGAGTTCGAAAGTTTCCGAGTGCGAAAGTGCGAGAGTGCGCGCCGGACACTTTCGCACTTCCGCACTTTCGCACTCTCGCACTGCGGTGTTCACTCCGAATCCGGCTCCAGCGCCCGGCGGTTGTGCAGCGCCTCGGCGATGGTGACACCGTCGGCGTACTCCAGGTCGCCCCCCACCGGGAGGCCGCGCGCGATGCGCGTCACCCGCACTCCCAGCGGCGAGATCAGCCGGTTGAGGTAGAGCGCGGTGGCCTCGCCCTCCACCGAGGGGTTGGTGGCCAGCACCACCTCGCGCACCACGCCCGCCCCCACCCGGCGCAGCAGCGGCGCCACCGCCAGCTCCGCCGGGCCGATGCCGTCGAGCGGCGAGAGCCGCCCGCCCAGCACGTGGTAGACGCCCCGGTACTCGCCGGTGCGCTCGATGGCCAGGATGTCCGAGGCCTCCTCCACCACGCAGAGGAGCGCCGCGTCGCGCCGGCTGCTGGCGCAGATGGCGCACGGGCTGGCCTCGGTGAGGTTGCCGCACTCCTCGCACGGGCGCACGCGCTCGCGCACGGCCTGGATGGCGCGCGCCAGCCGGCCCGCGTCCTCGGCCGGGGCCTTGAGCAGGTGGAAGGCCAGCCGGAGCGCCGTCTTTCGCCCGATGCCGGGGAGGCGCGCCAGCTCGGCCGTCAGCTCGTCGAGGGCGGACACCGGCGCGGCGCGCTCAGAGCTCGGGGACCGGGAAGGGGAGCGAGAGGCCGCCGGAGAGCTTGCGCATCTCCTCCTCGTAGAGCTGGTGGGCGCGCGTCTGCACCTCCGAGACGGCGGCCAGCACCAGGTCCTCGAGCATCTCCAGGTCGCCCGCCTGCACCACGGAGGGGTCGATCTTGATGGAGCGCAGCTTGCCGCGGCCGTCGGCGGTGGCGGTCACCATCCCGCCCCCCGCCGAGCAGGTGACGGTCCGGCTCCCCAGCTCGGTCTGGAGCTGCGTAAGACGGGCCTGCACCTGCTGGCCCATCTGGAGGATCTGCTGGAAGTTGTTGTTCATCTCAGGCCCTGGAGACCACGGTTCAGGGGCGGAAAATACGTACGCGCGCTCCCCGGCGGCAACAGCTCGTGGCGGGGAAAGCGCGCTCACTCGACCAGCTCGAGGTCCCATGCTTGTACCGCCGCCGCCAGCACCGGTTCCCCGTCCATCAGGCGCTGGAGCCGGTCGCGGCGCGCACTCTCGGCGGTGATGCGGTTGAGCCCCGGCTGCTCAGCCGCGGCCTCGCCCGCGGCGAACTCCAGCGTCACGCTCCCTCCCAGCCGGGCGGCGAGCGCCTGCTCCAGCGCACGGCGCGCGGTGATCCCCTCGCAGCGCTCCACCACCACCGGCGGCGCGGTCACCCGCACGCGGCGGCCGCTCACTTCCAGCTTCGCCAGCTTCAGCAGCCGCCCCATCCCCGACGGCACCCCCTCGCCCGCGTCCACGGCCACCGTCCACTCGCGCCGCAGCCGCGCGGGGTCGAGCGCGCCCTCCGCTGCGGGGGCGCCGCCCAGCGCCTCGCGCCAGCCGCCGGCGGAGGGAGAGGGACGGCCGGCCTGGGGCTCAGCGGGCGCCGGCCGCCCCGATCCGTTTCCCGGTGCGCCGCCGCCGTCGCCGCCCCCGCCCAGGGCGCCCAGCACGTCCTCCAGCGAGACGGTGCTCTCCAGGTAGGCGAAGCGCAGCAGGAGGAGCTCGACCAGGATGCGCTGCTCGCCGCTCTTGCGGAAGCGGCCGTCAGCGTCGAGCTCGGCCACCTGGGCCAGCATGCGCAGCAGGTCGCCGGGCGAGAAGCGCGCGGCCATGGCGGCCACGGCGCCCCGCAGGTCGTTGCGCACCGCCTCGGGCTCGCCGCCCTCCAGCCGCACCATCAGCAGCGAGCGGAGGAAGTCCGCCAGCCCGCGGTAGAACTCGGCCAGGTCGTACCCCTCGTCCAGCAGGCGCGCCACGAAGCGGAAGACGTCCGCCTGGCGCCGCCCGGCCAGGATCTCGAAGAGCTCCAGGTACACCTCGGTCCCCACCAGGCCCAGGATGCGCCGCACGTCGGTCTCGGTGGGGACGCCCTCGGTGAAGGAGAGCACCTGGTCGAGCAGCGAGAGCCCGTCGCGCATCCCGCCGTCGGCCTTCAGGGCGATGGGGAGGAGCACCTCGTCGCCGGCCTCCATCCCCTCCTGGGCCAGCACGGAGCGGAGGCGCTCCACCAGGTCCGCGGTGGCGATGCGGCGGAAGTCGAAGCGCTGGCAGCGCGAGAGGATGGGGGGCGCGGCCTGCTGGATCTTCTGCGGCTCGGTGGTGGCGAAGACGAAGATGACGCGCGGGGGCGGCTCCTCCAGGATCTTGAGGAGGGCGTTCCACGCCTCGCGCGTGAGCATGTGCGCCTCGTCGATGATGTAGACCTTGAAGCGGTCTTCCTCGGAGGGGGCGTACATGGCGCGCTCGCGCAGCTCGCGGGCGTCGTCCACCCCGCGGTTGCTGGCGGCGTCGATCTCCACCACGTCGAGCGAGGTGCGCCCGGCCCAGATGCGCTCGCACGAGTCGCAGCTGCCGCAGGGCTCGCCGTCGGGGCCGCGCCGGGGGCAGTTGAGCGCCATGGCCAGCACGCGGGCCAGGGTGGTCTTCCCCACCCCGCGGGGGCCGCAGAAGAGGTAGGCGTGGGCCACCCGGTCGCGCTGCACGGCGGAGCGCAGCGTCTCGGAGACGTGGCCCTGCGTGGCGACCTCGGTGAAGCGCCGGGGGCGGTAGAGGCGGGCGAGCGCGGTGCGCGACACTGCTTTCCTGAGGCTCGGGACGGGGGCTAAGCCGCGACCCGAATATAGCTTCCGGGGGAAGATCCGGGTATACTAGCGGGCGCTCCCTTCCACCACTTTCGCCCTGCCAGGAGGCCCTCATGGCCCTCGTGGAGCCCGCCGCCGCCTCGTCCAACGCCTGGCCCGACCTGCCGTACGAGGCGTGGAAGGACACCCTCGCCACCCTGCACATGTGGACGCAGGTGGTGGGGAAGATCCGCATGGCGCAGGCGCCGCCCGTCAACCACTGGTGGCACGTGCCCCTCTACGTCTCCGCGCGCGGGCTCACCACCAGCGCCATCCCGTACGGCACCGGCACCTTCGAGCTCGAGTTCGACTTCGTGGACCATGCGCTGGTCATCGAGCCGTGCGGCGGGTCCGCCGACCGCATGCCGCTGGAGCCGCGCTCGGTGGCGTCGTTCCATCGCGAGGTGATGGAGCGGCTGCGCCGGCTGGGGATCGAGGTGAGGATCTGGAGCACCCCCGTCGAGGTGCCGGATCCCATCCCCTTCGAGGAGGACGAGCGCCACGCCTCGTACGACGCCGCGTACGTACACCGCTTCTGGCAGGCGCTGACGCAGGCGGACCGCGTGCTGCAGCGGTTCCGCTCGCCCTGGCTGGGCAAGTGCAGCCCGGCGCACTTCTTCTGGGGGAGCTTCGACCTGGCGCTCACCCGCTTCTCCGGACGGCGCGCGCCCCCGCACCCGGGCGCCCCCGGGGTGGCGGACTCGGTGACGCGCGAGGCGTACTCGCACGAGGTGAGCAGCTGCGGCTGGTGGGCGGGGAACGAGATGTCCCCGCGGGCGGCGTTCTACGCCTATGCCTACCCGGAGCCGGAGGGGTTCAGCGGGCACCCGGTGCGCCCGGAGGCGGCGTACTACGACACGGAATGGCGGGAGTTCTTCCTCCCCTACGACGCGGTGCGGCAGGCGGACGATCCTGACGGCGACCTGCTCGCCTTCCTGCAGACCACCTACGAAGCGGCCGCCGTGCACGGCGGCTGGGACCGCGGCGCGCTGGAGCGGTGAAGAGGGAAGGTCAGAGCCGCCAGGCGTCCTCGACGTGCTCCACCACGGGCGGGCCGCCGCCGGCCACCAGCACCGAGACGGCGTCGAAGCGGTAGGTGTCGCCCTCGCGGCCGTGGCGGTCCACCCACGCCAGGGCCACCTGCTGGATCTCGCGGCGCTTCTTCAGGGTGACCGCCTCCAGCGGGTGCCCGTACCCCAGCCCCGCGCGCGTCTTCACCTCCACGAACGCCACCACCTCGCCGCGGCGCGCCACCAGGTCGATCTCGCGTCGCCCCAGGCGGAAGTTGCGGTGGAGCACCACCCACCCGGCCGCGGCCAGGTGCGCCACCGCCAGCTCCTCGCCCCGGTCGCCCAGCGGCTTGGTGGGGCCGCGCGGCATCAGACCAGCTCCGGCTCCGGGAGCGCCGGCACCAGCCGCGTGCCGATGGCCTCGGCGATCACCGCGATCTGCTCCATCAGCTCCTCGAACTGCTCCGGGAAGAGCGACTGCGCCCCGTCGGAGAGGGCGCGCTCCGGGTCCGGGTGCACCTCGATCATCAGCCCGTCGGCCCCGGCGGCGATGGCCGCGCGCGCCATGGGGATGACCTTGGCGCGCAGCCCGGTGCCGTGGCTGGGGTCCGCGATGATCGGCAGGTGCGAGAGCGACTTCACCACCGGGATGGCGGTGAGGTCCAGCAGGTTGCGGGTGTGGGTGTCGAAGCCGCGCACCCCGCGCTCGCAGAGGATGACCTGCCCGTTCCCCTCGGCCAGGATGTACTCGGCCGAGAGGAGGAGGTCCTTCACCGTGGCCGCCATCCCCCGCTTGAGCAGCACCGGCTTCCCCGCGCGGCCGGCGCGGCGCAGCAGCGAGAAGTTCTGCATGTTGCGCGCGCCGATCTGCACGATGTCGGCGTACTCGGCCACCCGGTCCAGGCTCTCGGGGTCGATGGCCTCGGTGACGATGGCCAGCCCCGTCTCGGCGCGGGCCTGCGCCAGCAGCCGCAGCCCCTCCTCGCCCATCCCCTGGAAGGAGTACGGCGAAGTGCGGGGCTTGAAGGCGCCGCCGCGCAGGACGGTGGCGCCCGCCGCGCGCAGCCGGTGGGCGATCCCCACCAGCTGCCGCTCGGACTCCACCGCGCAGGGTCCGGCCATCACCGCCACCTCGCCGGCGCCGATGCGGGTGCCGTTGGGGAGCTCGATGACGGTGGACTCCTCCTTCCACTCGCGCGAGACCTGCTTGTACGGCTGCGAGACGTGGATGATCTCCAGCACGCCGGGAAGGGTCTCGATGCGGTCGGAGTTGACCTTGCCGTCGTTGCCGACCAGCCCGATGGCGGTGCGCTGCGCGCCGGGCATGGGGCGGGCCTCGTAGCCCATCTCCTCTATGGTGTCGACGACGCCCTGGATCTCGGCGGGCGTGGCGTCGTGACGCATGACGACCAGCATGGGAATACCGGGGAGGGTGGAGAAAGCGAGACGTCCGCTGCAATCTACGCCGCGCCCGCCCGGCCGTAAACCGGGCGGAGGGCTACATCAGCGGGGTCGCGGTGCGCTCGCCCAGGGCGTAGGCGCCCTCCAGCTCCACCCCCACGATCGACGAGACGCCCGGCTCCTCCATCGTCACCCCGTAGATCCAGTCCGCGGCCTCCATGGTGCGCGGGTTGTGGGTGATGACGACGAACTGCGTCTGCTCCTTGAAATCGTCGAGCAGCTGGATGAAGCGGCCGACGTTGGCCTCGTCGAGCGGGGCGTCCACCTCGTCGAAGAGGCAGAAGGGGGAAGGCTTCACCAGGTAGATGGCGAAGAGGAGCGAGAGCGCCGTGAGCGTGCGCTCGCCGCCGGAGAGGAGGTGGATGCGCTGCGTCTTCTTGCCCCGCGGTGAGGCGTGGATCTCGATGGGGGATTCCAGCGGGTCGTCGGGTTCCGCCAGCCAGACGTCGCACTCGCCCCCCTCGAAGAGCGAGCGGAAGGTGCGGTGGAAGTTCTCGCGCACGGCCTCGAAGGTGCCCATGAACACCTCGCGCGCGGTCTTGTTGATCTGGCGGATGGCGGCGGCCAGGTCGTCGCGGGCGCGGGTGAGGTCCGACTGCTGCTCCAGCAGGAAGCGCAGCCGCCGGTCCTCCTCGGCGTGCTCCTCCACCGCCAGCATGTTGATGGGGCCGAGCGCCTCCACCTGCGCCGCCGCCTCGCGGGCCTCGCGCCGCCACGCCTCCGGGTCGCCCTCCTCCACCGCCCCCGCGGCGGCGGCGAGCGCCTCCCAGGGGCGGGCCCACTCCACCTCCACCCGCTCGCGGACGCGGAGGAGGCGCCCCTCCATCTCCGCGCGCTCCAGCTCCAGGCGGTGGCGCCCCTCGGCGGCCTCGGACTCGCGCCGGCGGGCGGCGCGGGCGCGCTCGTCGGCGGCGGCGGCCTCGGCCTCCACCTCGGCCAGGCGGGCCTCCACCCCGGCCAGCGCTTCGGCCTCGCGGTCGCGCTCGGCGAAGAGCCCCTCCAGCGCCTCGC
>DASUNK010000162.1:0-6414 GCA_036277195.1 Longimicrobiaceae bacterium
CCCTGATCTACAATCCCCACACGGGGAGGGTGATCGGCATCAACGCGCTCGGCGCGGCGCCCACCGGCGCCACCCCCGAACTCTACCGCGGCCGGGGGATGCAATACCCGCCCGAGTACGGCCCGCTGGCCGCCGTCACCCCGGGGACGCCCGGCGGCATCCTGGTGATGCTGGCCGAGTTCGGGAAGCTGCGGCTGAAGGAGGTGCTGGAGCCCGCCATCCAGATGGCGGACGGCTACCCGATCGAGGAGCAGACGGCCAACTCCATCGAGAGCAACCGGGAGCGCATCCGGCAGTGGCCGTACTCGCGCGCCGTCTTCCTCACCCACCCCGGGCGGGCGCGCGAGGCCCCGGACGCGGGCGAGATCTTCCGCCAGCCGGACCTGGCGGCCACCCTCCGCAAGCTGGTGGAAGCCGAGGAGCAGGCCCTCGCGCGCGGGCTGGGGCGGAAGGAGGCCATCATGGCCGCCTACGACCGCTTCTACCGCGGCGACATCGCGCAGGAGATCGCGCGCTCCACCCAGGAGCAGGGCGGGCTCATCACCGTGCAGGACCTGGCGAACTGGCGGGTGCGCATCGAGGAGCCGGTGAGCACCACCTACAAGGGGATCGAGGTCTTCAAGCTCACCCACTGGACGCAGGGGCCCGCGCTGCTGCAGGCGCTCAACCTGCTGGAGGGATTCGACCTGCGGGGGATGGGCTACAACAGCGCGCGCTACACCCACACCCTCTACCAGGCCATGAGCCTGGCCTTCGCCGACCGCGACTTCTACTACGGCGACCCGTACTTCCCCCCGGAGGAGCCGATCCGCGGGCTGCTCTCCAAGGAGTATGCGCGCGAGCGGGCGCGGCGCATCTCCCCCGATCGGAACGACCCCGCCATCGCCCCGGGCGACCCGTACCCCTTCCAGGGCGGCGCCAACCCTTTCCGGCAGCTGCTGGAGGGATGGGGGCGCGGGCGCGGGCCGGCCGAGCGCGTCTCCGCACCGCCCTCGGGGATGGCGCTGGAGGAGTACGAGCGGCGCTTCTACGCGGGCACCACCTCGGTGCAGGCGGCGGACGCGGAGGGGTGGGTGGTGTCGGTGACGCCGAGCGGCGGCTGGATCCCGGCGGTGATCGCGGGGCGCACCGGGGTGGGGCTCAGCCAGCGGATGCAGAGCTTCGTGCTCGACGCGGCCGAGAACCCCTTCAACGTGGTGGAGCCGGGGAAGCGGCCGCGGGTGACGCTCACCCCCACGCTGGCGCTGAAGGACGGCAAGCCCTTCCTGAGCTTCGCCGTGCAGGGCGGCGACAGCCAGGACCAGAACCTCCTGCAGTTCTTCCTGAACGTGGTGGAGTTCGGGATGAACGTGCAGGAGGCGGTGGAGGCGGCCAACTTCAACTCCTTCCAGATGCGCAGCTCCTTCGGCGAGCACGAGACGCAGCCGGGGCGCATCCTGCTGCACGAGTCGGTGCCGCCCTGGGTGCGCGACGAGCTGCGGCGGATGGGGTACACGCTCACCTTCGCGCGGCTGACCTCGGGGCCGATCAACGCCATCTTCTTCGACCGCGAGCACGGCACCTTCTGGGGCGGCTCCAGCAACTACGGCGAGGACTACGGCATCGCCTGGTAGGAGACGTGCTCCGGGGTGCGGCCACGAACCCGGGGCGGGCTGTAGGGCATGCCGACACCGCGGTGAGCAGGCCCCCTGAAACCACTCTCGCGGAAGGCGGTCGCATGGCGGAGGCGGAGCGGAAGACGGAGGTGGCTACCCTGGCCGGCGGATGCTTCTGGTGCCTGGAGGCGGTGTTCGAGCAGCTGAAGGGGGTGCGGCAGGTGGTGTCCGGCTACGCCGGCGGCCACGTCCCCAACCCCACCTACGAGCGGGTGTGCGGCGGCGTGACCGGGCACGCGGAGGTGGTGCAGGTCACCTTCGACCCGGAGGAGATCGGGTTCGGCGAGCTGCTGGAGGTGTTCTTCACCATCCACGATCCCACCACCCTCAACCGCCAGGGCGCCGACGTGGGGACGCAGTACCGCTCGGCGATCTTCTACCACTCGCCCGCGCAGCAGCAGGCGGCCGAAGCGGCCATCCGCCAGGCGGGGGAGATCTGGGACCAGCCGATCGTCACCCAGGTGGCGCCGCTCACGGCGTTCTATCCCGCCGAGGCGTATCACCAGGAGTACTACCGCCGCAATCCCGGACAGAGGTACTGCCAGGTGGTGATCGCGCCCAAGGTGGCCAAGTTCCGGAGCAAGTACCTGGAACGGCTGAAGACGACCGCGTAGCGCTCGCCCCACGAAACGCGGCGCGGCCGCCGGGAAGCCCCGGCGGCCGCGCGCGTTTTCCAGCTCCGTCCCCCGCGTCAGGGCACGTTGGCGGTGTCCGTGTTGCGGTCGTAGCGGCAGCGGACGGTCATCCCCAGGCCACCCAGGTTGGCCTGGACGGGCACCTCGTAGACGCCGTTGCCCACGTCGCGCGCCTCGCCCACCGAGCGCACGGTGTAGCCGTTGCGCCGCGCCCCGGCGTCGCAGGCGGCGCGCGCCCGCTCCCGCAGCGAGTCCGCGGGGACCACCGGCCCGCCCCCGGCGATGGAGGGGATGTTCGCCAGCCCCTGGCGGACGTTGTAGTAGCAGTCGTGCACGGCCGTCGCGCGGCCGGCGCGGCGCAGCTGCGCCCGCAGCACCCACTGCCCGGCGTCCACCTCGCGTTCGGCGGTGTAGCGCTCCACCTCGTAGCCGTGCTCGCGGGCCACCACGCCGCACTGCTCGCGCGCGCGCTCCACGACGGCCACCGGCCCGCCGCCGGCGAGCGAGGGGATGCGGGCCCGGTCGCGCCGGGAGTTGAAGAAGCAGTCGTGGGTGGTGGTCCGGCCGCTCCGGCGCAGCCGCATGCGCAGCTCCCACTCGCGCCCCTCGCCCTGCCGCTGCGAGGTGAAGCGCTCCACGCTGTAGCCCAGGTCGCGGGCCACCGCCGTGCACCGCTGGCGGGCGCGGTCGGCGATGTCCTCCCACTCCTCCACGTCGCCGCCGCCGCCACCGGAGAGCGAGGGGAAGCGGGCGCGCCGGCGCAGCTCGTCGTAGTAGCAGTCGTGGTTGGTCAGCCGGCCGCTCCGGCGCAGCTGCGCGCGCAGCAGCCACTCGCGGTCGTCCACCTCGCGCTCGGAGGTGAAGCGCTCCACGGTGTAGCCGTCGGTGCGCGCCAGGTCGGTGCACTGCCGGCGCGCCTCGCGGAGCACCGCCTCGTTGCCGTAGGTGTCGTTCTCGTCCGGGGCCTCCAGGAAGGCGCGGTCGCGCCGCCAGTCGTAGGAGCAGTCCTGGGCCACCGTCCGCCCGTCGCGACGGAGGTTGTAGCGGATGAGGTAATCGCCGCTGGCGAGGCGCTGCTCCCGCTCGCGCGACTGGATGCGGTAGCCGGCGTTGCGGGCCTGGTCCTCGCAGCGCACCCGGGCGCGCTCGAGGCGCTGGTCCGGCTGGGCGTGCGCGGCACCGGCTGCCAGCACCAGGGCAACTGCCGCGATCGGCACCGCGCGCAGGCTGGGGGTTCGCATGGCTCGTCTCCTCTCGAAAGGGTTGGCCCGCAAGCAGTTGCAACGGACGGGCCAGACGACTCCGGATCGCTTCGCATCGTGGCAGACGCCAGCGGGCGCCTCGCTCCTGACGCGCGCGGCGCGGCTCCCGTCACCCGCCGCGCAGCGCCTCCACGGCGCGGGCCATGTCCTCGGGAAGGGACACTTCGAACGCCAGCCGTTCTCCGGTCGCGGGGTGGGCGAAGGCGAGGCGGACGGCGTGCAGTGCCTGGCGGTCGATCGGCGCCGCGCCGCCGCCGCCGTACTGGCGGTCGCCGAGCAGCGGGTGTCCCAGATGGGCCAGGTGCACGCGCGCCTGGTGGGTGCGCCCCGTCTCCAGCTCCAGCCGCAGCAGGGTGGCGTCCGGGAAGCGCTCCACCACCCGGAAGCGCGTCAGCGCCGGCTCGCCGTCCGCCCGCACCGCGCGCAGGTGCGGGTGGCGCGGGTGCGGGCCGATCGGGGCGTCGACCGCGCCGGCGTCCGCCTCCACCACGCCGCGCGCCAGCGCCAGGTACTCGCGGGTCAGGGTGCGCTCGCGCAGCTGCCGGTCCAGGTGCTGGTGGGCGAACGCCGTCTTCGCCACCAGCAGCAGCCCCGAGGTGTCGCGGTCCAGCCGGTGCACGGGGCGGACCTTGGCGTGCACCCCGGCGGCGGCGAAGTGGTGGGCGATGCCGTGCGCCAGCGTGCGCGTGTGCGCGGGCGAGAGCGGGTGCACCAGCAGCGAGGGCGGCTTGTCCACCACCAGCAGCTCCGCGTCCTCGTGCACGATGGCCAGCGGCATCTCCACCGGCGCCAGCCCGGGCTCCTCGGCCCAGGCCAGGCGCGCGGCCACCACGTCGCCCGCGCGCACCTTCCGCCCCAGGTAGGCGGGACGGCGGTTCAGCAGGATGCCGCGGGCCCGCGTGAGCCGCTGGATCATCCGCCGCGACACGCCCATCGCCCCGGTGAGGATCTCCTGCACCGTCTGCCCCGCCTCCTCGGCGGCCACGGTGTGCTCCACCCACTTCACGGCATCCCCCTCCCCTGATGCGGTTCCCCGCCCCGCCGACCGACACTATTCTTCTGCGCGGCGCCCGCCCGGGCCAGACCCCCCATCCCCCGAGCCTCCCGCCCATGCCCGACGAAGGAAGCGCGCTCGCCATCCGCCCGGCGACCGAGGCGGACACTCCCCTCGTCCTCCGCTTCATCCGCGAGCTGGCCGAGTACGAACGGCTGGCGCACGAGGTGCGGGCGACGGAGGAGGAGCTGCGCCGGACGCTCTTCGGCCCGCGCCCGGCCGCCGAGGTGGTGATCGCGGAGGCAGGGGACGAGCCGGTGGGCTTCGCGCTCTTCTTCCCCAACTACTCCACCTTCCTGGGGCAGCCGGGGATCTACCTGGAAGACCTGTACGTGCGCCCGGAGGCGCGCGGGCGGGGCACCGGGCGCGCGCTGCTGGCGCACCTGGCGCAGCTGGCGCGGGAGCGGGGGTGCGGGAGGCTGGACTGGGCGGTGCTGGACTGGAACGAGCCCGCCATCCGCTTCTACCGCGCCCTGGGGGCGCGGGCGCTGGACGACTGGACGACGTTCCGGCTGACGGGGGAGGCGCTGGACCGGCTGGCCGCGGAAGGGGGATGAGCTACCCGCCCCGCTCCAGCCAGGCGGGGAGCGGCGCGTGGGCCTCGCGGTAGAGCCGGCGGAGGGTGTGCAGCAGCTCCGCGGCGGCGCGCTCGCGGGCGGGCCCGCCGAGCCCGTCCACCAGCACGGCGAGGGCGGCGCGCGCCGCGGTCTCGTCCGGCCCCCAGTCGCGCGTGGCGGCGGCGTGCAGCGTGTACCAGCGCAGGAGCTTGCGGACGGTGCTGGCGCGCGGGACGGTGCCGCCCAGGAAGCGGAAGAGCCCGCCGTGCGACATGCCGACCTGCGCCGCCACCGCGCGGAAGTTGGAGGCCTCGACCGCGCGCCGCACCGCCTCGCGCACGGGCTCGATCGGCACGGTGAGCCTAGGGGCGGGCACGCCGGCCTCCCCGGCGGCTCAGCCGCCCGCGTTCACTCCGTTCAACTCTGTCGTTTTTACACTTGTTACACTACGGGCGTACCCGCCGGCTCACAAGAGGGGCGCTCCGTCGGCGCCGGACGGCGTCAGCCACCCCCCGCGGCGTCGGCGCGGGCGAGCGCGGCGGCGGCCAGGTCGAGGCGCCCGAGCGCGTCGTAGACGTCGGCGCGCAGCAGGTGGAAGGCCCGCCCGTTCCCACCCCCGGCGGCGGCCAGCCGGTCGAGCGCGTCGCGGGCCTCGTAGAAGAGCCCCGCGTCGCGGTACGCCAGCGCCACCAGGAAGAGCCCCTGCTCGCCCGCCGGGTCCACCCCCGCGCGCAGCAGCTCCATCAGCCGCGCCTGCACCGAGTCGGCCTGCGCGGGCGTGGCCACGCGGAAGCGCTGCACCGGCGCGGCGCGCCCCCCGCCCACGGCGGCCACCGTCCACTCGTACTCGGCCCCGCGCGCCAGGCTGGTCTCCGGCGGGAGCCGCCACGCCGTGTCGCGCCCCGTCTCCCAGCGCTCGATGCGCCCGCTGGCCAGGTGCCGCAGCTGCAGCACGTAGCCGGCGGCGCCCGGGACGGCGTACCAGACGAAGGTGGGGCGCTCCGCCCGCAGGGCGATGCCGTTGCGCGGCTCGATCGGCACGGCGGCGCCGGCCACCGGGCGCACCATCCCCTGGCGGTTGGGCTGCACGCGGGCGTCGGTCTGCGCCACCTCGTCGAGCGTGCGCAGGATGCGGCGGAAGATGCTCCCCTGCGGACGCTCCCGCGGCCGCTCGATGGCGTGGTTGCCCGTGTAGGTGACCGACAGCCCCGTGGTGTACAGGACCATGGCCCGCGCGCCGCGGGGCACCAG
>DASUNK010000163.1:0-5848 GCA_036277195.1 Longimicrobiaceae bacterium
CCGCTCACCAACCACGTGGGGCTGCGGACCCTCCTCACCCACGGCGTGGGGACGGGGTCCGAGTCCGGCCGCATGCGCTACGCGCGCGACGACCGGCTGACGGACCCGTTCGGCGCGTGGAAGCGGCTGCGGCTGGAACGGTGGGAGCGCGCCCGGCCCGTGGGAGTGGCGCTGGCCGGGGCCGGACTCCTCGGGCTGGGGTGGGTGGTGTGGCGGCGCGCCCGCGCGCTCTGGGCGGCGCAGTGCCTGTCGCAGCTGGCCGTGGTGCTGGTGGCGCAGCTCACCAACTACTACTACTCCTTCCTCCTCCTCTCCGCCCCGCTGGCCCGCGCGCGCCGGCGGCTGGCGGCGCCGCTGCTGGGGGTGGCCGTGGCCTCGCACTTCGTGGCCGCCGGGTTCTGGTGGACGGACGACCGCTACGCCGCGCTCGGCCTGCTGGCGCTGCTCTGGTGCGGCTGGGTGGTGTGGACGTACGCGAAGCGGCCCCGGGGAAGGCTCTCCCCCGGGGCCGCGGACGGGCGCTGACCGTCAGCCGATCACCCGCCGCGCGTGTGGGTGACGTCCACCGTGTGGTTGCAGAAGGTGCCCTTCACCGTGTGCGTGCGGGTGGCCGGGTCCCAGGTGGAGGTCAGGTCCACCGAGCACACCCCGCTCTGCCCCGTGCTCCGGCTCCAGCTGAAGCCGCCCTTGTGCGTCGCCGTCCGCTTCCCCGGCACGCCGTTGGTCACGCTCCAGTCCGCCGTCAGCACGATGTTGGGGTTGCCCGTGATGGTCATCACCACCTCGCCGCCAGGGCGCCGCAGCGCGCAGGCCGCATCCGTGCGCGTGGCCTCGGTGTGGAAGGTGCCCGAGCGCGCCTCGCGGTCCCCCGAGGCGGTGTGGGTCCCCGTGATGGTGGTGGAGCCGCCCGCCGGGCAGGTGCGGGTACGGGTGAAGTCCACCTCGTGGCTCACCGCCGCCGCGGCGAACCCGCCCTCGCCGCTCACCGAGAACGACGCGAAGCCGAACCCGTCCAGCACGTCGCCCGCGATCAGGTCGTACTCGGGGGCCAGCGCCAGCGCCTCGGCGCGCGTCATTCCCTCGTCGGCGGCGATGCCGGCGGGCCCGTTCTCGCAGGCCGCGACCGCGACGGCCGACAGCAGGGCCGGGAGAATCAGCTTCCGGTGCATGGCTTCCTTCCTGAGCGGGTGGACGATGGGGTGCGGACGCGACCGCCGCGTCCGTGTGCGCCAGAGACTACAGTCCCGCCCTCCGTGGCGTTGGGTGCACCCCGATCCGACGCCGCAATCTACTGCACCGTCACCGAGCCCGTCATCCCCGCCGCCTGGTGCGGCTGGCAGACGTAGGGGTAGACGCTCGCCACCGCGAAGGTGTGCTCGAAGGCGCTGTTGGCCCCCAGCGGCGCGTCCGCCCAGACGCCCGCCTGCCCGGGGTTGGACGGGGTCACGGTGTGCACGCCCCCCTCGTTCACCCAGCGCACCGTCTGCCCGACGGAGATGGTCACGTCCGCCGGGGTGAAGGAGGTCCCCGCCGCGGTCACGATCACCCCGCGCTTGAGCGTCCAGCTGGCGGTGGCGGTCTGGTTCGCGCTCACGTTGACGTTCTGCGTGGTCTGCTCCCCGAGCGTGGCGGTGATGAACCCGTTGGGGAGGGTGATGGCGACGGTGCGCGCGCCCGTTGCCACGTTCGCGATGGTGTAGACGCCGGCCGCGTCGGTGGTGGTGCTGGCGCCGCCCTGCACGCCCACGGTGACGCCGGGCACCCCGGCGCCGGCCGCGGTCACCTGCCCGGAGACGGTGCCGAACTGCGGCGGCGTGGGCCCGCCGCCGCCGCCGCCGCCGCCGGAGCAGGCGTGGGCGGCGAGCGCGAGCGCGGCGAGGACGGCCATTGCACGGACGGAATTCGCTCTCATGACACTCTCTCCTGCCAGGGCGTGTTGAAGGCACGGCGCGCCGGTGTTAAATTCCGGCGCGCGAAGACGATGCGACCGAACGAGACGAGATGACCGAGCTCCACGACGAGGTCCGCCGCCGGCGGACCTTCGCCATTATCAGCCACCCCGACGCGGGGAAGACCACCCTCACGGAGAAGCTCCTCCTCTACGGCGGAGCCATCCACCTGGCGGGGAGCGTCAAGGCGCGCCGTGCCGCGCGCCACGCCACCTCCGACTGGATGCAGGTGGAGCAGGAGCGCGGCATCTCGGTGACCAGCAGCGTCCTCCAGTTCTCGTACGGGGGGCGGCAGATCAACCTGCTCGACACCCCCGGCCACCAGGACTTCTCCGAGGACACCTACCGCACCCTGATGGCGGCCGACAGCGCCGTCATGCTGCTCGACAACCGCAAGGGGGTGGAGGAGCAGACGCGCAAGCTCTTCGAAGTGTGCCGGCTGCGCCGCACCCCCGTCTTCACCTTCGTCAACAAGTGCGACCGCCCCGGGGAGAGCCCGCTGAAGCTGCTGGACGACGTGGAGCGCGAGCTGGGGATGCGCTGCTACGCGCTGATGTGGCCGATCACCGCCGGCGACCGCTTCCTGGGGGTGTGCGACCGGCAGGCGCGCCAGGTGCACCTCTTCGAGCGCGGCGCGGATCACGGGCAGACGCGCGCCTCCGCCCAGGCCGTCTCCCTCGACGACCCGGCCCTCCCCGGGCTGATCGGCGAGGAGCCGCTCGCCCGGCTGCGCGACGACCTGGAGCTGCTGGAGCTGGCCGGCGCCGAGTTCAGCCGCGACGACTTCCTGGCGGGCGAGGTGTCGCCGGCCTTCTTCGGCAGCGCCCTCACCAACTTCGGCGTGGAGCCCTTCCTCCGGCACTTCCTGGAGCTCTCGCCCCCGCCGGGGCCGCGCATGGCCAGCACCGGCGAGGTGCGCCCCGAGGACCCGCACTTCACCGGCTTCGTCTTCAAGATCCAGGCGAACATGGACCCCAAGCACCGCGACCGCATCGCCTTCGTGCGGGTGTGCTCGGGGCGCTTCGAGGCGGGGATGCAGGTCACGCACGTGCGCTCGGGGAAGCAGGTGCGCCTGGCCGCGCCCACCCAGTTCCTGGCGCGCGAGCGCACCCACGTCGAGGAGGCGTGGCCGGGCGACGTCATCGGCATCCACGACCGCGGCACGCTGCGCGTGGGCGACACCCTCTCGGCCGACGGCGCGCTGGAGTTCCAGGGCATCCCCCGCTTCTCGCCCGAGCACTTCGCGCGGGTGATCGTGGCGGACCCCATGCGCCGCAAGCAGCTCGACACCGGGCTGCAGCAGCTCTCGGAAGAGGGGGCGGCGCAGGTCTTCTACTCGCAGAGCCTCACCGGCCCCGCGCCGATCGTGGGCGCGGTGGGTCGGCTGCAGTTCGACGTGCTCCTGCACCGGCTGGAGCACGAGTACGGGGTGAAGGCGCGGCTGGAGCACCTCTCCTTCACCCGCGCGCGCTGGGTGGAGGGGCCGCTGGCCGAGGTGGAGCGGGTGGCGGGGGGCGGCTACGGCCGCATGCTGGTGTTCGACGCCCGCGGCAAGCCGCTGGTGCTCTTCGACACCGAGTGGACGCTGCGCACCACCGTGGAGCGCGAAAAGGAGCTGCGCTTCCACGACGTGGCCCCCTGACGGTCGGAGCGGTTGCATGCGCCCGTAAAGCTACAAGCGGCGCTCCACGGAGGCAACGGTCCGGGAAACGTCAGGCGGGGCAACGCTTTGTCGGGGAGATTTCCTTCAGGATATGCGTGGGAGGGGTGTCCCGCGGCAGGACACCCCTCGTGTTCGTGTAGCGGTGCGAGGCGTCAGGACCCCGGCTCGGTGGGCTCGGGGGCGGCGCTCCCGCCGTTGCGGCCGCGGATCCACCCGATCGCCTTCACCACCAGCCAGGCGAAGAGGATGATCGGGAGGAGCTTCCAGAGGATGGCGCCCGCGAAGAACACCAGCCCCAGCACGCTGAGCGCGACCTTGAGCGCCAGCACGGCCAGCACGGCCACGATGATCCACTTGATGATGTTGTCGAAGGACGATCTCTCGCTCATGGGGCGCTCCCGTGGGTGACTCTGGGGTTCGGGTTCCGGCTAGGGGCAGTCGTACGCGGCGCCCGCGCGGGAAGTTTCAGCCGTTGCGCCGCGGCCGCGGGGGGCGGCATCTTCCCCTCCTGTCCAGCGCGTACACCTGCCGACGGAACGCACCGTGAGCGGACGGCTTCTCCTGGGGACGCAGGGGTGGAACTACCCCGACTGGGTGGGCGGCTTCTACCCCGAGGGCACCCGCCAGCCGGACTTCTTGGAGCTGTACGCGCAGGCCTTCCCCTCGGTGGAGGTGGATTCCACCTTCTACGCCGTCCCCCCGGCGAAGACGGTGCGCGGCTGGCGGCAGCGGACCCCGGCGGAGTTCGTCTTCGCCCTCAAGTTCCCCCAGGAGCTCACCCACGAGCGCCGCCTGCGGCACGGGCGCGACCTGGTGGACGAGTTCCTCGCCGCCGCCCGCGAGCTGGGCGACAAGCTGGGGCCGCTCCTGCTGCAGCTGGGGCCGGACTTCGACCCCGCCGAGCGCGACGCGCTGGAGGCCTTCCTCCCCACCCTGCCGCACGACCTGCGCGTGGCGGTGGAGGTGCGGCACCCCCGCTGGGCGCGCCCCGAGCACCTGCGCGGGCTCCTCTCGCTCCTGGCCGAGCACGGGCGCGCGCTGGCCCTCAGCGACGGCAAGTGGTTCCCGCGCGAGACGGTGCTTGAGCTGGTGGACCGCCCCACGGCGGACTTCCACTACGTGCGCTGGATGGGCCCCAACCGCGACCTCACCGTCTTCTCGCACGAGGTGATGGACCGCGCGGAGGAGCTGGGGGCGTGGGCGGGGGCGCTGCGCGGCGTCCTGGCGCGCGGGATGGACGTGTTCGGCTACGCCAACAACCACTTCACCGGCCACAGCCCCGCCACCATGCGCCGGCTGCAGCGCCTGCTGGGGCAGACGCCGGTGGAGCCCTCGCGCCTCGGCGAGCAGATCTCCCTCTTCTGATCCCCCGTGGCGGCTTCCAACTTTTCCCGCCCGCGCGGCACCCAACCGATCGTCACGTGACCGCGAGCCATCCTCGCGCGGAGCCCCGCTTGACCGTCCTGGACCCGCCGGAGCCGGCCGCCATGGACCCTTCCGCCGCGCGGCGCGAGGGCCCGGCCGCGTTCGAAGAGGTGTACCGCGCGCACTACCGCCGGGTGTACGCGCTCCTGCTGCGCATGACCTGCGACCCGCTCCGCGCCGAGGAGCTGACGCAGGACACCTTCGTGCGGGTGTGGCAGACGCTCGGCTCCTTCCGGGGCGAGAGCTCGCTGGGGACGTGGATCCACACCGTGGCCGTGCGCACCGCGCTGCAGCAGATGCGCGCGGACACGCGGCGCGAGGCGCGGGTGACGGCCACCGACGACCTGGCGCGCTACGCCGCCGAGGCGAAGCGGGCCATGCCCGACACCCGGATCGACCTGGAGCGCGCCATCGCCGCGCTCCCCGCCGGCGCCCGCACCGTGCTGCTGCTGGTGGACGTGGAGGGATACGCCTACGAAGAGGTGGCGCGGCTGCTGGGGGTGACCATCGGCACCGTGAAGTCCCAGCTGCACCGCGCCCGGAGACTCGCCATGGAGGCGCTCGAGAGATGACGACGCACCCCGCCGAAGCCGTCCTGCACGAGCACGCGGACGGCCGCCTGGACGCCGCCGACGCCGACGCGGTGGAGCGGCACCTGGCCGCGTGCGCCCCCTGCCGCGAGCGGGTGGAGCGGATCCGGACGCTCCGGGCCCGGCTCGCCGCGCTCCCCCGCGCCGCCGAGCCCCGGCGCGACCTGTGGGCCGGCGTGGCCACCCGGCTGGACGAGGCGCCGGCACCGCCGGAGCCGGTC
>DASUNK010000164.1:0-2870 GCA_036277195.1 Longimicrobiaceae bacterium
TCGAGCAGGTACTCCTTCGGGATCAGGTTCACCAGGTGGAAGGTGATGCAGTCGTTGGTGTTGGCGCGGAAGAAGAGCGGCTCCGGCGGGCGGATCCCCAGCCGGAAGGAGTCCACGTCCTGCCACAGCGCGCTCATGCGGTGCTGCGGGAAGTGCCAGAGCGCCTTGTTGTACTTGGCGTCGAGCTGGAGGTTGGCGCTCTTGTAGATGCGCGCGCTCCCCTGGGCGCGGCCGAAGTCGTCCACGCAGGGGTCCGCGTACGGCGCGCCGGCCACCGCCGGGCGGCCGTTGGTGATGAAGGTGTCGGCCACCACCGTGCCGGTCACCGGGTCGAAGCGGAAGGTGGGCTGCGAGCGCCGCGCGTGGAAGGTCATGGCGTTGCGCTCCAGCACCGTCCCCGCCTCGGGGAGGGTGTCGGCGACGATGGTGACGTTGTCCTTGTGGAAGTCGAGCCGGTTGAGCGCCGGGAACTGCGCCACCCCGTCGCGCACCACGTGGCGCCGCAGCCCGCCGTCGAACTTGGTGTCGAGCGGCGGCTTGGGCGGCCGGTGCCCGGCGATCCCCGGGACGAAGAACGGGTACCCCGGCGTGGCCGCGGTGGGGAGGGGCGCCAGCGCGTAGGTGGGGATCGGCACCACCGCGGGGATCGGCGTCCCCTGCACGATCTCGCCGTCCGGGAGCGCCCGCGCCCCGGTGGCCGGCGTGCCGTCCGGGTCCATCACCGTCCCCTTCTCGAAGACGTCGTGCACCCGCCAGAGCGCCCACATCCCCTGCGCGAAGTGGGGGTAGAAGTGGCAGTGGAAGATGGCGTCGCCCGGCGTCTTGTTGCGGTTGCTCCCGCCGTCGAAGGTCACCTCGTAGGTGTAGCCCGACCCCGGCCCGATCGCCTGCGAGTCCAGGTAGGTCGAGTTGTCGGAGTTGGGCGAGTGCAGCCACTGGTGGGCGTGCAGGTGGAAGATGTGGTGCTCCTTCGGCCCCGCGTGCAGGTTCCTGAACTTGAGGTGGTCGTTCATGTACGCGTGGTACACGTTCGACGGGTCGTCCGGGAAGAAGGCCTTGGTGGCCTTGCGCCCGGGGTCGGGGATGCCGTCGCCGTTCGCGTCCGCGTCGGCGGGGACGTCCACGATCATGGCCGGGTCGCCCACCGCCCAGGAGGAGAGGAAGAACTCCTCGTACTTGCACTCGTTGCAGTCCCACATCGGCCCTACGCCGAAGCGGTTGGCCAGCACCTCGGCCCCGATCCCCCCGGTGCCGTAATTGATGGCGAAGGCGTCGCGCCCCGAGTGCAGGGTGTGCTCGAACTTGGGATCCTCGAAGATGCTGTCGAACGCCTGGATGATCCCGATCTCGTCGTGGAAGATGATGGTGAACTCGCGGAAGGGCCGGTGCCGGTCGCGCTCCACCACCACCGTGTCGTAGGTCCCCGCGGGGATGCGCCCCTTGTTGGGGCCGGTGATGATGGCGGTGAGGTCCGAGTGCACCAGCTTCCCGTTCTGCACCATCTTGAGGATGGTGCGCCCGGCCAGGGGGTGCCCGGTGGGGTAGGTGGCGTCGTAGTTGAGCACCGGGTGCCCGGCCGGCGTGGTGAGCGGCACGCCGGAGGCGTTCTTCCGCTGCGCCAGCACCAGGTCCGCCGCCGTGAGCTGGCTGCGGTACCACTCGCTCTGCGGCGGCTCCACGTTCACGGCGCCGAAGAGGCCGCGGCTGATCTGCCCGCCGTCGCCGTCGCCGCCGGTGGTCTGCGCGGTGCTGTAGAGGAGGAAGGTCCCCTCCTTCTGCGCGTAGAGCCGGTAGGTGCGGCTGGCGCCGGGCTCCACCAGGCTGGTGGTGTTCACCCCCACGTTGCTCCCGTCGTCCAGGATGCTGGTGACGAGCTGCATCCCGGTCACGTGCACCGAGGCCGCGCGGGTCCCCGGCTGGTTGTTGCGCGGGGTGGGGGAGAGGTAGTTGGTGAAGTTGATGGTGAGGCAGCCGCCCTGCTGCACGCGCAGCACCAGGGGGCGGGGCCGCTTGCCGTTGCGCAGCCGCGCGTTCCCCGCGGACAGGGTGGTGCCGGTGTTCGGCACCACGTCCTGCTTGAGGGCGAACATCATGGCGTGCGGGTCGTGCGCGCCCAGGCGGTTGTAGAAGATCACCACGTCGAGCGCCACCACGTCGGCGGTGACGGTGTTGGCGGTGGTGCACTGCGCCCGGGCCTCGCCGGCCGCCAGCACCCCGCCGAGCGCCGCCGCCAGCGCCAGCGTCCTGCCGGGTGGCCTGGCGGCGGCCGCCCGCGTCCATCGCGTTCCTCGCATAGCCCCTCCGAGAGGTGAGGGTGGGGATAGGGGACGGGTGCATCTCCCGCCGCGAGGAGAGGAGCGGGATCAGGGTGGCGCCGCGGACCGGTGCCGAAGGGGGGGCGGAGGTGAGCGGCGCGGTGCCCGGGGATCGGGCAGGGCGCTCGTCCTGGGATCGGGAGATGGCGGGAAGGAGCCAAGGCAATGTCCGCACCTGTTTCCCGACGTTTCTTCAACGCACTGCGGCGTCTCGCGTTGGCGCGATCGAGTGGGCGCAGGCGCCGCTCTGCCGCGCACAGCTTCTGTGCACGAACCCTGTGCACGCGCACAGAAACCGTGAAATCCCATCCATGACAAAGACCCCGCCCACCCCAAACTTAGACCTGAGCTGCAACGTTTTTTGCCTGCAGGACGATTCGATCTTCTACATCCATCTTTCTTAATTCGGATTTCAGGGGATCGTAGAAGAGGCCCCCGGCGGCGGCCCGACACGGCGGACACGGGTGATGGATCTCTTTGCGCCACCGTAGTTACGGGCGTGCGGCGCGGTTGACTTCGCGGCCCCCGGGGCGAACATTCACCCGGTCCCGTCGG
>DASUNK010000165.1:0-2745 GCA_036277195.1 Longimicrobiaceae bacterium
AATCCCATCCGCGGCATCCGTGAGGCTGCCGCACTCAATCTTCCGACCATTCCTTAAGCAGATCCTTCGACCCTGCCGTCTCTCGCGCAGTTGAGGCTTCGCGTGGCCGGGCCTCAGGATGACAATCGAACGGGATTTGAATGAGCGAATTCAGAACCAAATTCACGGCAACCCGGCCAAATCCCGCATAGATACTCACCTTTCCGCGCACCCCTATGAAGACGTAGTTGCTGTCGAAGGTCCGTCGCACAATCACGAGGCGCCGGAGAGGATGCGCGGGGCCGTGAGGGGGGCGCTGGGGAGCGCCCCCGCCGCCAGGATCTCGCGCAGCTGGTCCGGCGTCACCCCCAGCTGCAGCCGCCCCCGGTGCGCCACCGAGATGCGCCCCGTCTCCTCCGACACCACCACCACCAGCGCGTCCGTCTCGTCGGTGAGCCCCAGCGCCGCCCGGTGCCGCGTCCCCAGGGTGCGGTCCGGCACCGGGAACTGCGTCAGCGGCAGGATCACCCCCGCCGCGACGATCTCGTCGCCGCGGATGACGGCGGCGCCGTCGTGCAGCAGCGAGAGCGGGGTGAAGATGTTCTGCAGCAGCGCCGCCGAGACGCGCGCCTGCAGCGGCGTGCCGCTCTCCACGTACTCCCCCAGCCCCACGTCGCGCTCCACCGCCAGGATGGCTCCCGTCTTGTCGCGCGAGAGCTCCTCCACCGCCTGCACGATCTCGTCGGCCACCTCCTTCAGCTCCAGCCGGCTGAAGAAGCGCAGCAGCCGGTTCTGCCCCAGGTGCGCCAGCGCGTTGCGCAGCTCGGGCTGGAACACCACCAGCGCGGCGATGACGCCGAACTGGAAGACGGTGCGCAGCAGGTACTCCAGCAGGGTGAGGTTGAGCACCCGCGCCGCCACGTACGCCGCCACCAGCAGGAAGAGCCCCAGCAGCATCTGGATGGCGCGCGTCCCCGCCAGCACCAGCAGGATGCGGTAGAACACCCACCCCACCAGGAGGATCTCGACCAGGTCCTTCCAGTCGGGGCGGAGGAAGCCGAACTGGTCCAGCACGTCGTTCACGGCGCCTCCGGCGCGGCGCGGAGAATGGCGAAGGCCACGTCCAGGGCGTGGCGGGTGATGCGCACGTCGTGCACACGGAAGATGCGGGCCCCGCGCGCCAGCCCGGCCACGCACGCCCCCGCCGTCCCCGCGTCGCGCGCGTCCGGGGCCGCGCCCCCCAGCAGCGCGCCGATGAACGCCTTGCGCGAGGGGCCCAGCAGGATCGGCCGCCCCAGCCGGGCGAGCACCTGCAGCCGGGCGATCAGCTCCAGGTTCTGCTCGGCCGTCTTGGCGAAGCCGATCCCCGGGTCCACCACCACCCGCGCGGGCGCGATCCCGGCCAGCTCCGCGCGGCGCAGCGGGACGGCCAGCTCGTCCGTCACCTCGTGGGCCACGTCGCGGTAGACGGCGTGCTCCTGCATGTCGCGGGGGGTGCCGCGCATGTGCATCAGCACCAGCCCGGCGCCGCTCTCCGCCACCGCGCGCAGCATCTCCGGGTCGCCGAGCGCGGAGACGTCGTTCACCGCGTGGGCGCCCGCGGCGAGCGCCTCGCGGGCCACGGCGGCGCGGCGCGTATCGACCGAGAGGGGGAGGTCCAGCGCGTCGCGGAGGAGCCGGATCACCGGCAGCACCCGTGCCGCCTCCTCGTCGGGCGAGACGGGGTCGGCGCCGGGGCGGGTGGACTCGCCGCCCACGTCGATGAGGTCCGCCCCCGCGGCGGCCAGCTCCCGGGCACGCGCGAGGGCCGGCCCCGCCTCGCGGAACCGGCCCCCGTCGCTGAAGCTGTCGGGCGTGACGTTGAGGATGCCGACCACCCGGGGGCGGTCGAGGGCGAGCGCGCGGCCGCGGAGCTGCCAGAAATCCATAGTGCGAAGTGCTACGTGCGAAGTGCGAAGTGCGAAGTGCGCAAGGCTCGCCCCGCATACTTCGCACCTCGCACCTCGCACTTCGCACTCGTTGTCTTACGCCAGCCGCGGCTTGAGCCCCTCCACTCCCACGGGGGGCGTCGTGCGCTCCTTGGCCGGCGCCGGCGACGCGGGGAGCTCCGGCGGCGTGGGCGCCGAGGAGCGGAAGGGCGGCAGCTCCTTCCCCTCCATCAGCAGCTCCACGTCCTCGCGCGTGAGCGTCTCGCGCTCCAGCAGCGCGGCGGCCACCCGGTGCAGCTGGTCCAGGCTCTCCGAGAGCACCACGGCGGCACGCTTGTACGCGTCGCCGATGACGCGCGCCACCTCGGAGTCCACCAGCCGCGCCAGCCGCTCCGACACCCCGCGGCGGTGGCTGATGTCGCGCCCCAGGAAGACCTCCTGCTCGTTGTCGCCCACCATCACCGGGCCCACGGCGTCGGAGAGCCCCCAGTGCGTGACGTAGTGCCGGGCGATGGTGGTGGCGTGCTGGATGTCGCTCGCCGCCCCGGTGGTCACCCGGTCGCGGCCGAACACCAGCTCCTCGGCCACGCGCCCGCCGTACGCCATCACCAGCCGCGCCTCCAGCTGCTGGCGGGTGATGGAGACGCGGTCGTCCTCGGGGAGGGTGTAGGCCACGCCCAGCGCCCGCCCGCGCGGTACGATGGTCACCTTGTGGAGCGGGTCGTTCCCCTGGACCTTCATGGCGCAGAGCGCGTGGCCCGCCTCGTGGTACGCGGTGAGCCGCCGCTCCTCGTCCTTCATCACCAGCGAGCGGCGCTCGGCGCCCATCATCACCTTG
>DASUNK010000166.1:0-3212 GCA_036277195.1 Longimicrobiaceae bacterium
GGGGGTGGGGGCGCTGGTGGAGACGGCGTGCCGGCTGGGGCGGGGGGTGAAGCCGGAGCTCAAGCTGGGGATCTGCGGCGAGCACGGTGGGGACCCGCGCTCGGTGCGCTTCTTCCACCGGGCGGGGCTGGACTACGTGTCGTGCTCGCCCTACCGGGTGCCCGTCGCGCGGCTGGCGGCGGCGCAGGCGGCGCTCGGGGATTGAGTGCGAAGTGCGAAGTGCGAGGTGCGAAGTGCGCTAGCGTACGGCGCGGGTGAGGGTGCCGGTGGCGGTCATCGCGTTGCCATCCTGGTGCCAGGCGTAGTCCAGCCCCCCGTCGCCGCTCGGCGTGAGGGTGACGATCCCCTGGTCCACGCAGTCGCCGAAGGTGATGTCCTCCAGCAGCTCCAGCCGGTCCGGGCGGGCCCGCCGCAGCACCAGGTCTCCCCCGCACGCCACCGACGGGTAGGTCATGGTCCCCACGATCGTCCCCACGCGCCCGTTGGCGAGGGTGGCGGCGATGGTCCAGCCGCCCTGGGGGTCGTCGGACTGCACGCCGCTCCCCTTCCAGGTGCCGAGGAAGCTCGGGTGGATCTCGCCCTGCCACGCCGAGCCGGCCGCGCCGGTGGCGCACGCCGCCGCGAGGAGGAGCGTCGGGAGGAGCGCCGTCCGCTTCATCGTCAGACTCCCGCGGCCACGGTCCGGGGCTCGGCCGGGGCGCCGGTGCCGTGGCGCGCCAGGAAGCGGTCGGCCAGCTCCACGTACTCGGCGCTGCCGATGAAGAGCGGGGTGCGCTCGTGCAGCTGCTCCGGCTCGATGTCCAGGATGCGCTGCCGCCCGTCGCTCGCCTTCCCCCCCGCCCCCTCGGCGATCATCGCCAGCGGCGACGCCTCGTAGAGCAGCCGCAGCTTGCCGTTGGGGTTCTTGGCGTCCGCCGGGTACATGAAGACGCCGCCGTAGAGGAGGGTGCGGTGGAAGTCCGCCACCAGCGAGCCGATGTAGCGCGAGCTGAACGGCTTGCCGCCCGCGCCGTCCATCCCCTTGAGGTGGTCCACCAGCCGCTGCTGCTCCGGCGCCCACTTCCCGTAGTTCCCCTCGTTGCAGCTGTAGATGCGCTGCCCCGGCACCGGGATGCGGATGTTGGCGTGCGAGAGGAGGAACTCGCCGATGGAGGGCTCCAGGGTGAAGCCGTGCACCCCGTTCCCGGTGGTGTACACCAGCATGGTGGACGAGCCGTAGACGATGTAGCCCGCCGCCATCTGCCGGTGCCCCGGCTGCAGGCAGTCGTCGATGCAGCCGCGCTCGCCCGCCGAGATCTTGCGGTGGATGGAGAAGATGGTGCCCACCGAGACGTTGGCCTCGATGTTCGAGGAGCCGTCCAGCGGGTCGAACAGCACGCAGTAGTTGCCGGCGGGGAACCGCTCGGGGATGGGGATGAAGTCGTCGTTCTCCTCCGACGCCATCCCGCAGAGGTGGCCGGTGTGGTCGAGCGCCTTGAAGATGACCTCGTTGGCGTACTCGTCGAGCTTCTTCACCTCCTCGCCCTGGACGTTCACCTCGCCGGTGTAGCCCAGGATGTCCGCCAGCCCCGCCCGGCGGACCTCGCGCGCGATCATCTTGGCCGCGAAGGCCAGGTCGTACAGGATGTTGCTGAACGCGCCCGTGGCCTCGGGGAACTGCCGCTCGGCCTCGATGATGTGGCGCTCGATGGTGATGATGGGCTGCTGCCGGTTCACGCGCTCGTCCCGGTTGCCGTTTTCGTCGCTCAGGGCGGCGCGCGGGCCCACCCGGCGCCGCCGGGCTCCACGCGCACCACCACCGTCCCGTCCAGGTCCGTGCGGGCCACCTCCGCCCCGCCGCGCTCCAGCCGGGCGACCACCTCGGGCGCGGGGTGGCCGTACTCGTTGCGGGCCCCGCACGACACCACCGCCAGCGCCGGGCGCACGGCGGCCAGCAGCTCGTCCGAGGTGGAGGTGGCGCTCCCGTGGTGGCCCGCCTTGAGCACGTCCGCCTCGAGCTCCGCGCCGTAGCGGGCCACCAGCGCGCGCTCCACCGCGGCCGAGGCGTCGCCGGTCAGCAGCGCGGCAAAGTCGCCGTAGCGGACGCGCAGCACGGCGCTAATCTCGTTGGCATCCTCTACCGAGTCAAGCAAATCCGCCACCGGCCACAGGAACGTCAGTTCCACGCCGTCGACGCGCAGCACCCGGTCCTGCCGGGCCGCGTGCCAGGCCACGCCGCGCCGCTCGGCCGTCCGCAGCGTCTCCAGGTAGACGGGAGAGCCGAAGGGGAGCCCGGGCTCCACCAGCGTCCCGACGGGGAGGGCGCGCATCACCGCGGCGGCGCCGCCGATGTGGTCCGCGTGCGGGTGGGTGAGCACCAGCGCCTCCACGCGCCGGGCGCCGCGGGCGCGCAGGAAGGGGAGCACGCGCTTCTCGCCGGCGTCGTAGGCGTCCTCCAGCGGCCCCGCGTCCACCAGCAGCCAGCGCCCCGCGGGGGTGCGCAGGGCGATGGCGTCGCCCTGCCCCACGTCGATGAAGGCCAGCTCCACCCCGTCGCCGCCGGGGAGCGCGGCGGGCGGGAGGAGGAGGAAGGCCGCGCACGCCGTGCCCGTGGCGATGGCCCAGCGCACGCCGGCGCGCATCCGCCCGGCCAGGTCCAGCGCCAGGAGGAAGGCCAGGCCCGCCGCCGCCCAGAGCGGCCACTGCGGGCGCGGCACCGCCGCGTGCCCGCCGGGGACGGCCACCGCCAGGTCGACCACCGCGCCGAGCGCGTCGAGCATGACGCCCGCGCCGTCCGCCAGCAGGCGGGCGAGCGGGGGGAGCACCGGCTCGGTGGCGGCGGCCGCCCCCGCGCCGATGAGCGCCAGGCTGGTGAGCGGGATGGCGGGGAGGTTGGCGAGGATGGAGACGGGCGCCACCTGCCCGAAGTGGTGGGCCACCACCGGCGCGGTGGCGAGGAAGGCGGCCACGCTCACCACCAGCGACTCCGCCAGCCAGCGCCCCGCCGCGTGCGCGCGCCACGCCGCCGGCACGCGCTCCAGCATGGCCCGGCGCAGCAGGATGATGCCGAGCACGCCCGCGACGCTGAGCTGGAACCCCGCGTCGAGCGCCGCCATCGGCTGCGCGGCGAGGATGACGAGCGCGGCGGCGGCCACCGGCGGAAGGGTGGCCGAGGGGCGCTGCAGCACCACGGCCATGAGGCTCAACGCCATCATCACCCCCGCGCGCAGCGC
>DASUNK010000167.1:0-3100 GCA_036277195.1 Longimicrobiaceae bacterium
CCAGGACATCCTGTCGTGGATGGACCCGCTGCACGTGCCCGTCGCCCTCCTGGCGATGATGGTGCGGACGGCGCGGGCGCTGGGGAACGGGTCCCGGAGGAGCGCTTCGCGGGAGATCCGCCGCGCGTACGCCGAGCACGGCGCGGGCGAGCGATATCTCCACTGGCCGGACGTCCGCCGCGAGATCCCCCGTGCCCTGCCGGGTGCGCACATCCGGCCGCACCTGCTCTGGCGCTACTCGGTCGTATGGCGAAAGCAATGACGCAGGGAACCATCCACCAGCTGAATGCTTCCGACGGCGGCGTGCCCAAGCTTTCCGTGGCGCGCGCCTACCTCACGCGCGAAGGGCTGCTCGGCGATCGCCAGGCCAACCGCAAGCACCACGGCGGCCCCGAGCGGGCGCTCTGCTTGTTTTCGCTGGAGGTGATCGAGCGGCTGCGGGCGGAGGGACACCCGATCTCGCCCGGCAGCACGGGTGAGAACGTGACGGTGGCGGGGCTGCCGTGGGAGGGGCTGCGGATCGGGAACCGGCTGGCGCTGGGCGACGAGGTGGTGGTGGAGATCAGCAGCTACACCATCCCCTGTAAGAACATCCGCCACTCGTTCACGCGCGAGCGTTTCAAGCGCATCTCCCCCAAGAATCACCTGGGAGAGACCCGGCTGTATGCCCGCGTGCTGCGGGAAGGATGGCTGGAGGAGGGACAGGCGGTGCGGCTGCTCGACGCCGGCGGATGATCCTCACGGCAGCAGGTTCTTCACCACGAACCAGACGTTGGCGGGGCGCTCGGCCAGGCGCCGCATGTACCAGGGGAACCAGTTCTCGCCGTAGCTGATCAGCACGCGCACGATCACCCGCGCCCGGGCCAGCGCGCGCTGCTCGGCGGCCTGGATGCCGTAGAGCATGTGCACCTCGAAGGCGCCCGGCGCCACGCCCAGCGCCTGCGCCCGCTCGCGGATGCGCTCCACCAGCTTCAGGTCGTGGGTGCCGAACACGGGGAAGGCCTTCCACTGCGCCGCCTGCTCCAGCAGCCGCTCGGCCAGCGCGAGGTACGCCCGGTCCGTGTCCGCCTTCTTCGGGAACGCCACCTCCGCCGGCTCGCGGTAGGCCCCCTTCACCAGCCGGATGGCCGGGCCCAGCGGCAGGAGCGACTCCAGGTCCGCCGGGGTCCGCCGCAGGTACGCCTGCAGGCACACGCCCACCGACTCGTGCTCCGCGCGCACCCGCCGGAAGACGTCGAGCGTGGCGTCGACGTACTCCGACTCCTCCATGTCGATCCACAGGCGCGAGCCCGCCTCGCCCGCGCGCGCCGCCAGCGCCGCCACCCGCTGCACGCACGCCTCGCGGTCCAGGTCCAGCCCCAGGTGGGTGAGCTTCACCGAGGGCTGCGCCGGCAGCCCCCGCTCCTGGATGGTGCCCAGCAGCCCCAGGTAGTGGCCGCGCACCGCCTCGGCCTCCTCGCGCGCGGTGACGCGCTCGCCGAGCTGGGTCAGGATGGTGCCGATGCCTTCCTCCGAGAAGGCCGCTGCCGCGCGGAGGGCATCCTCCATCCCCTCGCCGGGCATGAAGCGGCGGACGGCGCGCCGGGCGAAGGAGCGCCGCCGGAACTGCCCGGCCAGCCACGGGCTGCGCGAGGCGCGCAGCAGCAGGGAGCGTGCGATGGACATTGGCGATGATGGGCTGAGATCGCGGGCGGCGCCGCTGTGGGAAGGGTTCGGCTGCGCGGTCAAGGTAGCCGGGCAGCGGGGCGGGAGCCAGATTCCCGTGCGTGCAGGGGCTAAAGCGGGGCGCCCGCACCGGGAGTGTCCGGCGCGGGCGTGCTGGGAAGCCGCGCGTTCAGCGGGCGCGGGCGGCCTTCTTCCCCTGCTCGGAGAGCACGTCGGCCAGCGCCAGCATCGCCCCCGTGCCGATGGCCCAGGTCAGCGCCGTGCCCATCCCGTTGCGGCGGCGCACCGGGCGCGGCAGCTTCGGCGTCCCGTTGCGGTCGTGCATCGCCCGGCGCGTCATGCTCCGGACGGCCTTGGAGGTGGCGCTGCCCACCAGGGCCCACATCAGCCGCCGCGCCAGCTTCTTCGCCATAACCTGCTCCTCTGCAACGGGTTGCGATCTTCCGGGGGACGATTTCCATTGCACGAGACGGGCCACATCCCACGCCTTCCGCCGATGGAGCCGCTCGCCGTGCGCCCGCTCGCGCCGCCGCCCTGGGCGGAGATCGAGCCGCTGATCGCGGAGAGCGCGGGCGAAGGCTTCCGCTTCCTCGCGCGCCTGCGCGACGAGCACCGCTCGGGCGCCGTCCGCTTCGACGGCCCGGGCGAGGTGCTGCTGGGTGTGTACGCGGGAGATTCGCTGGTGGCGCTCGGCGGCCTCACCGCCGACCCGTACGCGTCCGACGGACGGACCGGCCGCATCCGCCACGTCTACGTGGCGCGGGCCTTCCGCCGGCGCGGCGCGGGCCGCCTGCTGCTGGATGCGCTGGTGGCGGCGGCACGCGGCCGCTTCGCCGCGCTGACGCTGCGGACCGACACGGATGCCGCCGCGCGCTTCTACGAGTCCCTCGGCTTCGAGCCCGTGGATAGGCATGGCACCCACTCGCACCGGCTCCTGCTTCCGGAGGGATGAACGGGCAGGTTAAGTTACAGCTGTATCCAGCACAGGGTGATTCGTCATGCAGATCACCGTCAACGTGCCCGAGGAATACGTCGCGGGCAGCGATCCCGACGAGTTCGGGCGGCGCATGAAGCTCTACACCGCGATCGTGCTTTTCAGCTCCGGCCGCCTGTCCGCGGGCTCCGCCTCCGAGCTGGCGGACGTCGACCGCCACACCTTCCTGTCGGAATGCGCGCGGTACGGCATTCCGGCGCTGAACTACCCGCCCGAGGATCTGGAAGCAGAGCTCCGCGAGCTTCAGCAGCAGGGCTGATGCTGGTCGTCGCGTCCTGCCCGTCTATGATCACCCCTGAAAGCGGTATCCCACTTTCCAGACGGTGAGGAAGTGGCGGGGCTCGGCGGGGTCGTCTTCCAGCTTGCGGCGCAGCTCCGCCACGTGCGAATCCACCGTGCGGGTCAGCACGAACCCCCGGTGCCCCCACACCTCCTGCAGCA
>DASUNK010000168.1:0-2939 GCA_036277195.1 Longimicrobiaceae bacterium
CCGCGGACTCGCCTGCCCCCGTCCCGGCCGGGCCCTCGCCGGCGGCGCGCTACGGGGCCGCGGCCGCGCTGACCGCCGCCGCGCTGGGGGCTTCGCTGGCGCTGCGGGGGTGGATCGGGCCCAACGTCTTCATCTTCTTCATCTTCGCCATCGTCCTCTCGGCGTGGCTGGGCGGGCGCGGCCCCGCGCTGCTGGTGGCCGCCGCGGCCATCCCGCTGGTCAGCTGGTTCCTCCTCCCCCCCTACAACGCTCCCACCCTCGACGCCGGCACCCTGGTCCGCTTCGGGGTGTTCGCGGCGCTGGCCGCGCTCATCGCCTCCATGCGCGAGTCGCTGCACCGCGCCCGCCGGGAGGCGGAGGAGGCCGCCGCCGAGGCGCGCGAGGCCAACACCCTGCTGCAGGACCAGGCCGCCGAGCTGGAGATGCAGGCGGCGGAGCTGGAGCAGCAGACCGAGGAGTCGCAGGTGCTGGCCGAGGAGGCGCAGGCGCTGGCCACCGAGCTGGAGGAGGCCCACCGCCGGCTGCAGGAGAGCATGGAGGAGCAGCTCGCCGAGGCCGAGGCGGGGCGGCGGCGCATGGAGGGGGTCCTGGAGGCCATCGACGACGCCTTCACCGCCCTGGACCGCGACCTCCGCTACACCTACGTCAACCGCACCGCCGAGCAGACGCTGGGGAAGCCGCGCGCCGAGCTGCTGGGACGCGTGCTCACCGACGTCTTCCCGGCCGGAGCCGACGGCCCGGGGGTGCGCATGCTGCGCCGGGTGCTGGAGACGGGCGTGGCCGAGACGCTGGAGTACGAGTCCGCCGTGCTCGGCCACTGGCTGCAGCTGCGCGCCTATCCCTGGGAGGGCGGGCTCGCCGTCTTCTACCAGGACATCTCGGAGCGCCGCCGCAACGAGGAGCAGCTCAGCCGGCTGGCGGCCATCGTCGAGTCCACCGACGACGCCATCATCGGCAAGACGCTGGAGGGGGTGATCGAGAGCTGGAACGCCGGCGCCGCGCGGCTCTACGGCTACGCGCCCGGGGAGGTGATCGGCCGCAACATCGCGCTGCTGGCCCCGCCCGACCGCGAGGACGAGATCCCCGCCATCCTGGCGCGGCTGGGGCGGGGCGAGTCCACCTCGCTGGAGACGGTGCGCCGGCGCAGGGACGGCTCGCGGGTGGACGTGTCGCTCACCGTCTCGCCCGTGCGCACGGCGGACGGCCGCGTCGTGGCGGCCTCCACCATCGCCCGCGACGTCACCGCCAAGCAGCAGGCGCGCCGCGCCGTCGAGCGGGCGGCCGAGCGCATCGCGCGGCTGCAGCGGGTCACCGCCGCCTTCTCCGAGACGCGCACCCCGGCCGAGGTGGCCGACGTGGTGATCGGCGAGGGGCTGTCCTCGCTGGGGGCCGGCGCGGGGTGGCTGCTGGAGGTGGAGCCCGGGGGCGAGGCGCTGGAGGTGCTGCGCGCGCACGGCTACCCGGGCGAGGTGGTGGAGCGCTTCCGCCGCATCCCGCTGGACGCGGACCTGCCGCTCGCCCAGGCGGTGCGCACCGGCGAGCCGGTGTTCCTGGGCTCGCCCGAGGAGCGGGCGGCCCGCTACCCGGAGCTGCAGCGCGACTTCTCGCGGCTGGACTTCCGGGCCTGGGCCTCGGTGCCGCTGGTGGTGGAGGGGCGCCCGATCGGCGGCATCGGGCTGAGCTTCGCCGAGGCGCGCGAGTTCGACGCGGCCACGCGCGAGTTCATGCTGGCGCTGGCGCGGCAGGCGGCGCTGGCGCTGGAGCGGGCCCGGCTCTTCGAGGCGGAGCGCAACGCCCGCGCCGAGGCCGAGGCGGCCAACCGCGCCAAGTTCCAGTTCCTCACCACCATGAGCCACGAGCTGCGCACGCCGCTCAACGCCATCGCCGGGTACGTGGAGCTGCTGCAGCTGGGGATCCGCGGGCCGGTGACGGCGGCGCAGCAGGAGGACCTGGAGCGCATCCGCCGCAGCCAGCAGCACCTGCTGGGGCTCATCAACGACGTGCTCAACTTCGCGCGGATCGAGTCGGGGCACGTGCACTTCGAGATCGCCGAGGTGCCGCTGGACGAGGCGCTGGCGGAGATCGAGGCGCTCATCCTGCCGCAGGTGCAGCGCAGGGGGCTGCGCTACGAGTACTGCCGCTTCGACCCGGCGGTGGCGGTGCGGGCGGACCGCGACAAGCTGCAGCAGGTGGTGCTGAACCTCCTCTCCAACGCGGTGAAGTTCACGCTCCCGGGCGGGAGCATCCGCATGGAGTGCGAGGCGCAGGCCGCCACGGTGGCGGTGCGGGTGCGCGACACGGGGGTGGGGATCCCGCCGGACAAGCTCGCCACCATCTTCGAGCCGTTCGTGCAGGTCAACGTGGGGTACACGCGTCCCTCCGAGGGGACGGGGCTGGGGCTGTCCATCAGCCGCGACCTGGCCCGGCTGATGGGGGGAGACCTCACCACCGAGAGCCGCGAGGGGGAGGGGTCGGTGTTCACGCTCACCCTGCCGCGAGCTCAGGCCTCGTCCGGCACGTAGGCGTCGGCTTCGATCTCCACCAGCATGTCGGGGTCGATGAGGGCGCGGACCTCCACCAGGGTCGAGGCGGGGCGGATGTCGCGGAAGAGCTCGCCGTGGGCGCGCCCCACCTCCTCCCAGCGCGAGATGTCGGTGACGAAGACGCGGGTGCGCACCACGTGCTCCAGCCGCGCGCCGGCGCGCTCCAGCGCCGCCCGCACGTTGCGCAGCGCCTGCACCGCCTGCGCGTAGGCGTCGCCGCGGCCCACCAGCGCGCCGTCGGGCCCGGTGGCGGTGGTGCCCGCCACGTGCACGTGCGGCCCCACCCGCACCGCCCGCGAGTAGCCCACCACCGGCTCCCAGGGCGCCCCGCTGGAGACGTTCCGGCGCATCGCCCTACCCCTCCAGCAGCTCGCCGCGGAGCACGGTGACCGCCTG
>DASUNK010000169.1:0-5927 GCA_036277195.1 Longimicrobiaceae bacterium
GCCGGAGCCGGTGTCGATCTCGATGCGGCCGTCGCCGTCGCCGATGCGGCCGGTGAGGTGCGAGCGGCCGGAGCGCCGCGCCACCACCGGCACGTCGACGTCGATGCCGCCGCTCCCGGTTTCGATCTCCAGCTCCGCGCCCAGCCCCTCGGGCACCCCCAGCTCCACGCCGCCCGAGCCGCTGTCGATGCGCACCGAGCGCACGTCGCGGGTGAGCTCCACGTCGACCGAGCCGCTGCCGGTGTCGATCAGCACGTCCCGCGCGGCCACGCCCTGCAGGTCGACGCCGCCGGAGCCCACGTCCACGTGCAGCTGCTCCACCCGCAGGTCGCCGCCATGCACGCCCCCGCTCCCGGTGTCGATCACCAGCCGCGGTCCGCGGATGCGGTTGACGGTGACGCCGCCCGAGCCGGTGTCCAGGGTGATCTCGCCCTCGGCGTCGCGCACGGTGACGCCCCCGGAGCCCACGTCGACGTTCAGGTTGCCGCGCGTGCCGGTGGCGGTGACGGACGCCGCCGAGGTGCGCACCACGATCTGCCCGTTGACGTTGGTGACGGCCACCCGCCCCACGCCCTGGTTGATGGCGATGGTGCGCCCCGCGGGGACGGTGACGCGCAGGTCGGCGTACGCCTGCAGCCCCCGCCCCGTGCCGACCACGGTGACGCGGCGCCCTCCGGTGATGCCGCCGCCGAAGGTGCCGTCGCCGCGGATGGTGAGGGTGCTCCGCGAGCCGCGCCCCAGGCGGGGGTAGACCACCCGGTCGCCGGGATAGACCACGCTCAGCGTCTGGTAGCCGTCGCGGGCGCCCTCGTCCACGCGCAGCCGCTCGCGGTCGCTGCCGCCGCGGGTGACCTCCACCACCACCGCGGAGCCGGTGCCAGGCTCCACCCGCACCTCGCCGGCCAGGTTGTAGATGGCCACGCGGTCGTCGCGGAGGGTGTAGCGCTGGGCGTGCGCGGCGCCCGCGCCCAGGGCCAGCGCCGCCACGGCGGCGGGGAGGGCGCGCAGGAAGGTGAGCTTGCTCATCGGCGGTTCTCTCGGGGAGCGGGGGACGTCGGTGCCTCGTATCTGACGCGCCGGCGCACCCGCGGGTTTAGAGGACGAAACCATCCGCGGGGTCGCCGGTATCTTACCTCGGGCGCCGGGCACGCACCCGGCCCTGCTCGCCGTATCCTTCCTCCATCTCCTGCACGGAGCACGCCCATGAAGAAGCTCGCCCTGAAGCTCGACGACCTGGAAGTCACCTCGTTCGAGACCAGCCCCACGACCGTCGAGCGCGGCACGGTGGTCGCCAACGCCCCCACCAACGGCAACACCTGCCCGCAGACCTGCGGCTTCAGCTGCGGCGGCACCTGCGACATCAGCTGCAACCCGAGCTGCATCTCGACGTGCGACATGGCACCCTGCTTCACCATCGAGGAAACGTGCTTCTGTTGAAGCCGCTCCGCCGGTATGCGAAGGGCCTCCCCGCGGGAGGCCCTTCGAGTTTGCGCTCCGGTACGCCCGTTCAGCGGGCGAGCTTCACGTCGCCGGAGAAGGTGCGGACGGTCACCCGCGGGCCGCCGCCGCCCACCACCAGGTGCTGCTCGCGCCGCGAGGCGTTGGAGCGCACCAGCCGGGCGTTGACCTCGTTCAGGATCTCCCCGCTGAAGGTGGTCACCTCCAGGTCGGCGCCGGAGCCCAGGTACAGCTCCACGCCGCCGCTGTGGCTCTGCAGCGAGGTGGTGCCGCCGCTGGCCAGGTCTCCCCGCACCACGATCTCGCCCGAGACGGTGTGGAAGTTCCCGGCGATGCGGCGCCCGGTGAGGCGGATGTTGCCGCTCACCGACGAGACCTCGGCCCGCCCCGTCATGGCGGCCACGTGCACGCCGCCGCTCACCGAGCTGGCCTTCACCTCGCCGGTGCTGGCCGCCACGTTCACGTTGCCGCTCACGCTCGCCACCTCCACCGCCCCGCGGATGCGGCCGCGCACGGTCACCCCGCCGCTGGTGGAGTTGGCCTCGGCGTGCCCGCTCTCCACGTCGAGCACCACGTTGCCGCTGCGCGACTGCGCGCTTACGTCGCTCGGCGAGCCGGAGACGTCCACCTTGCCGCTCACCGACTGCGCGTTGACGGCGCCGGAGACGCCCGACACTTCCACGTCGGCGCTCACCGCGCGCACCGTCACCGACTTGCGCGCGGGGACGCGTACCTCGAGGTCGGAGCCGCGCACGTTGTGGGCGTTGCGGGGGAGCACCACCCGCACCACCACGCGGCCGCCGCCCTGCTCGTCCAGCTCCAGCCGCTCGGCGCCACGCCCGAGCGAGCCGGTGACCTGCACCTCGTTGCGGTCCCAGGCGCTCACCCGCACGGAGCCGGCGACGTTGTGGACCTCGACGGTGCCGGTGGGCGAGGTGGCGACCCGCTCGTTGAGGGTGCGCTGCGCGGCGGCGGCGCCGGAAGCCAGCACCGTCCCCGCCACCACGGCCGAAAACACGATCCCGGTCTTCATTGCAGGACTCTTTATGTTGACGGCGGATCAGAGCTGCACGGCCCGCTGCAGCATCTCCACCTTGGTGTCGTATACGTCCGCGAGCATCTGCGTCAGCTCGCGGCTGTTGGGGTCCGCCCGGAGGGCGGCCTTCGACTGGCGGATCGCCTCGTCGATGATGCGGAGGTTGGCCTCCAGGGTGGCCACCGTCTCCGGCGCCAGCCGGTCGCGCTGCGTCTGCAGCACGGCGGTCAGCTCGGCGATGGCCTTCTCGTACTCCACCTCGCCGGGGCGGAAGGCCGCCAGCGCCGAGCCCTCCACGGCCGCGGGGCGGGCGGTGTTGGACGGGAGCACCGCCACCGGGCCGCGCCCGGCGGTGCCCACCACCCGGGCGGTGATGGCCGAGGAGGCCACCACCAGCACCACCGCGGCGGCCGCGGCCAGCATCCACCGCGGCAGCTGGAGCGACCGGGGGCGCAGGGGAATCACTTTCTCGTCGCGCGGCTCCAGGCGGGCGGCCACGCCGGACCACAGCTCCCGCGCCGGCGCCACCTCGCGGGGAAGGAAGCGCGCCTGGTCCAGCAGGCTGCGCAGCCATGCCTCCTCGGCGCGGCACTCGCCGCACCCTTCCAGGTGCGCCCGGACGGCGCGGCGCTCGCCCTCGGAGAGCTCGCCGCCCACGTAGTCGTCCAGCCGCGCGAACACGCTCGCGTGCGTCGTCATAGTCCCAGTGCCTCCCTCAGCAGCCTGCGCGCCCGGTGGAGCTGCGCCTTGCACGTTCCCACCGCGGAGCCGCTCATCCGGGCGATCTCCTCGTGCCGGTAGCCCTCCACGTCGTGGAGGACGAACACCTTGCGGGCCCCCGGCGGGAGCTTGGCGATGGCCCGCTCCAGGTCCAGCCGCTCGCCGGGGTCGCGGGGGTTGACCGGGCTCTCGTACGCCTCCAGGTCGTCGGTGGCGAAGACCTTCATCGCCCGCACCCCCTCGGAGCGCCGCTCGCCCAGCACCAGGTTCACCGCGATGCGGTGCAGCCAGGTGGAGAAGGCGCTCTTCCCCTCGAAGCTCCCCAGCCGCTCCCAGGCCCGCACGAACACGTCCTGGGTGTGCTCCTCCGCCTTCACCGCGTCGCCGCAGAGCCGCAGGCAGAGGGCGTAGACGCGGTTGAGGTTCTCGCGGTAGAGCTGCTCGAACGCGGCGGTGTCGCCCTCCTGCGCCCGGCGGACAACCGAAGCAGCGGCCGCCGTCCGTTCCGGTGGATCTGCCAGCAGAGTCGCCATCGAATCCGGTTGGTCGGCAGGGAGCTCCTTCGCGACACCGGACGTCTGACGCTCGGGCGGGCCGGAGGGTTTAAAGGGAGTCACGGCAGTTGCTTCGGGAAGTACATAAGTCCTGAGTCCTAAGTCCTGAGTCCTGAGTCCTGAGTCCTGAGTCCTACGCGGCGCGGGCGATGGGGCCGCGCCGCCAGACCACGCGGCGCACCCGCCAGGCCAGCATCAGCGCCACCACCGCCAGCCCCACCACCAGCCCGGCCCAGATGCCGGTGGGCCCCAGCGAGGTGCGGAAGCCCAGGTACCAGGCGGCCGGCGCCCCCACCAGCCAGTAGCCCGCCAGGGTGATGAGCATGGGGACGCGGGTGTCGGCGGCGCCGCGCAGCACCTGCAGCCCCGCCACCTGCGCGCCGTCGAACACCTGGAACGCCGCCGCCATGAAGAGGAGCGACACCCCGATGCCCACGATCCGCGGGTCGGTGGTGTAGAGGCCGATCAGGAACTCCGGGAGCGCCAGGAAGAGGAGCGCGCACATCCCCATGAAGCCGGTGGCCACCAGGTACGTGCCCAGCGCGGCCCGGCGCACGCCGCGGGTGCTCCCCGCGCCCACGTGCTGCCCCACGCGGATGGAGCCGGCCAGGCTGGTGCCCATCGCCACCATGAAGGTGACCGAGGCCAGGTTGATGGTCACCTGGTGGGCCGCCTGCTGCACCGGACCCAGCCACCCCATCATCACCGCGGCGCAGGCGAAGATCCCCACCTCGGCCACCAGCTGCGCCCCGATCGGCGCGCCGATCCGCAGCATGCGCCGCAGCCGCGCGGCGTGCGGGCGGAGGCTGGCGCCGCGGAACGGGTTCAGCGAGGGGCGGCTCGCCACGTAGCCCGCCAGCGCCAGGAGCATCCACCCCCGGGCCAGGGTGGTGGCCCACCCCGAGCCCACCACGCCCATCGGCTCCACCCACCCCCCCACGCCGAAGATGAGCACCTGGTTGGCCGCCACGTTCAGCAGCACGGCCACGAAGGTGACCACCATCGCCGGGCGGGTGAGCCCCATCCCCTCCAGGTACTGGCGCAGCGCGGCGAAGAGGAGGAGCACCGGCGCCCCGGGGGCCAGCGCCACCAGGTAGCCGCCGGCCAGCTCGGCCACCCGCGGCTGCTGCCCCAGCGCCCGGGCGAGCTCGCCCCCGGCCAGGTGGGCCAGCCCCAGCGGCACGCCCAGCAGCAGGGCCAGCCACGTCCCCTGCACCAGCAGGCGGCGGCACTCCCGCAGGTCGCCCGCGCCGAAGGCCTGGCTCACCAGCGGGCCCATCCCCATCAGCGTGCCGAAGCACAGCATGTACATGGTGACGTGAATGGCGCTCGCGATCCCCGCCGCCGCCAGCGCCTCCGCGCCCAGCGGGCCCACCATGATGGTGTCGGTGGTGTGCATGGCCACGGCGCCCACCTGCGCCACGATGATCGGCCCCGCCACGCCGAGCAGCGCCCGCAGCTCGTGGAGCAGCAGAAGACCGCGGCGCCGTCGCCCGGGAACGGGCGCGGCGCCGCGGAGCCGGCTCGGCACTGCGGGTACGGTCTGGGTCGACATCTGCTGGCTGCTTGGACTGCGGTGTGGGGATTGAAGATAGCACCATCTCGCCCGCTCCGGCACCCGGGGAGTGCGAAAGTGCGAAAGTGCGAAAGTGCGAAAGTGCGAGAGTGCGAAACGAAAAGGGCCCCGCGTTCGGCGCGGAGCCCTTCGCCTCACCGCGCGGGCGGGCGCGTCAGTTGGGCTCCTGCGCCTGCACCGGCGCGCTCAGCGGGTACGCCCGGCTCTCGCCCGAGGTGAGGAGCGCCTCCGCGAAGTCCTGCCGCTCCTCCAGCAGCGCCAGCCGGCTCTCCACGTTGGCCAGCAGGTCGCGCACCTTCGCCAGCTCCGCGGCCTGGTTGCCGCGCAGGCGCTCGTGGGTCATCACCTCCAGCAGGTGCCCGAGCCGCTTCGAGATCGGGCGGAAGATCAGCACGCCTCCCGTGGTGAGGATGGCGGTGATCATGACCAGCATCAGGGCGAAATCGGAACCCATGGACTTCTCCTGCCGGGGAAACGCGGGACGGGGAACGTCTTCGCCGCCCTGGTACGCCGCAGCCGCGGCGGCGGTTTCACCCGCGCGCGGCCGCCGTTCCGCCCTCGGCGCGGGCGGGAGCGCGGCGCG
>DASUNK010000170.1:0-9456 GCA_036277195.1 Longimicrobiaceae bacterium
CCCGCGGTCCCGGCGCCGCACCCGCCGCCGGCCGCGCCTTCCGGGCCGCGCCCGCGCGGCAGGGGCGGACGGAACCGGGGAGGGCGAAAGCGATCACGGAGTCCTGGAGGAGGAGGAGGGACGCACAATGCGGAACCATCATGAACGGCTGAAGCGCGCCCTGGGCGCGGCGCTGGCGCTGGCCTCGGTCGCGCTGCTGGGCGGCGCGCGCCCCCAGGCCGCGGACCCGCACCCCTTCGGCGCGGGCGAGCGCGCCGAGTACTCGGTGCGGCTGGCGGGGATCGGGGTGGGGAGCGGCTCGCTGGTGGTCAACGGCGTGGAGACGGTGGCGGGCGAGCAGACCTACCACGTCACCATGCGCGTCTCCGGCGGGCGCGGCCCCTTCCGGGTGAACGACCGCTTCGACTCCTGGATCGACGTCGACGGGCTCTTCTCGCGCCGGTTCCACCAGAACCAGCACGAGGTGCGCTTCCGCCGCAACCGCACCTACGACTTCAACCCCGAGCGGCGCACCTTCCGGCGCGAGAACGGCGAGACGGGGAGCATCCCCACCGACAAGCCGCTCGACGACGTGTCGTTCATCTACTACGCCCGCACCCTCCCGCTGGACGTGGGCGACGTGTACGAGCTGCACCGCTACTTCAAGGCCGACGGCAACCCGGTGACGCTGCGCGTGGTGCGCCGCGAGACGGTGGAGGTCCCCGCCGGGCGCTTCCGCACCGTGGTGGTGCAGCCGGTCATCCGCACCGACGGGCTCTTCGGCAAGGGCGGCCACGCGGAGATCTACTTCTCCGACGACGAGCGCCGCATCCCGGTGCTGATCAAGACGCGGGTGCCGGTGGTGGGCTCGCTGAGCATGCACCTGAAGTCGTATCGCCCCCCGTCCTGAGCGCCCCGTGACGCACGACGACGACGGTCCTGACGGGTCCGCCTCCGGCCACGCCGCCGAGGCGGACCTTTCGCTGGTGCGTACCCTCCCCGTGGCCGGCCGCCCCAACAAGGTGCTCGCCGGGCACTTCGCCGCCCCGCCGCCCGCCGACGCCTCCGCGCGCAGCTTCGGCGCCTTCCTGGACTCGCTCCCCCGGATCCTGCAGGCCGCCGCCTTCCTGGAGGTGGCCGATGCCGTCGCCGCGGCCGTCCGCGGCGGGCGCGCCGTGGTCTGGATGCTCGGCGGGCACGTGGTGAAGACGGGGCTGAGCCCGGTGCTGCTGGAGCTGATGGCGCGCGGCGCGGTGACGCACCTGGCCTCCAACGGCTCGGCGGGGATCCACGACTACGAGCTGGCGCGCTGGGGCGGCACCAGCGAGGACGTGGAGGCCGGCCTGGCGGACGGGAGCTTCGGGATGGCGGAGGAGACGGGGCGCGACATGAACGCGGCCGTCTCCCGCGGCGCGCGCGAGGGGTGGGGGATGGGCGAGGCGCTCGCCCGCGACCTGGCCGCGCGCGGCGACCTGCGGCACCCCGAGCTCTCGCTGCTGCTGCAGGCGCACCGCCGGGGGATCGGCTACACCCTGCACCCGGCGCTCGGCGCCGAGATCATCCACCAGCACCCCGCCGCGGACGGGGCCGCCATCGGCGAGACGGGGCACCGCGACTTCCGGCGGCTGGCGGCGGCGCTGGTGGGGCTGGACGAGGGCGGGGTGGTGGTGAACGTGGGCTCGGCGGTGCTGATGCCCGAGGTGTTCCTCAAGGCGCTCACGGTGGCGCGCAACCTCCACGGCGGACGGCCGCGCGCCTTCACCGCGTGCGACCTGGACATGCAGCAGCACTACCGCGCGCGGGTGAACGTGGTGGAGCGCCCCACGCGCACCGGCGGCGGGCGGGGCTTCCACCTCACCGGCCACCACGAGCTCATGGTGCCGCTGCTGGCGTGGGCGGTGGCGGAGCGCCTCGATCGGGGGGATTGACGACTTCCCGGAGGAAGGCCGCCACCTCGCGGTTGAAGTCGTCGGCCGCGTCGAAGACCACCGCGTGGGCGCCGCGCTCCGCCACCGCCACCCGCCCGCGCGGGAGCGCCTCCGCCAGCGCCCGGGCGAAGGCGGGGCGCACCACCGGGTCCCGCTTCCCGATCACCACCACTCCCGGACACCGCACCCGCGCCGCCACCGCCAGCGCGTCGTGCCGCCCGGCCGACACCCAGGTGCGCAGCCAGCGGAGCGGGCCCGCGCGCAGGTAGTCGCGCGCCAGGAAGGGGATCAGGTCGAGCGGCTCGCGCGGCGCGTCGAGCACGAACGCCGCCGCCTGCCGCAGCAGCCGCCCGCGCACCGGGTCGCCGGTGGGCGCGGCCAGCACCAGCCCGGTGGCGCGCGCGGGCTCGTCCGCCGCCAGCTCCAGCACCGCCTGGCAGGAGACGGAGTGCCCCAGGTACGCGGCCGGCCCCAGCCCCAGCGCGTCCGCCCAGGCGGCCACCGCCCGCGCCTGCGCGGCGACGGGGACCACGCCCGGCCCCGGCGTGGGCCCGAAGCCGGGGAGGTCCGGCGCCAGCACCCGGAACCCCGCGGCGGCCAGCGGCGGCCCGTTGCGCACCCAGAAGTCGCACGAGAGCCCCAGGCCGTGCACCAGCACCAGCGGCGGCCCGTCTCCGGCCTCGCGGTAGCGCACCCGCGCGCCGCCGGCCTCCGCCCAGCGCGCGTGCGACCACGCCACCGCCGTCTCGCCCGCGCGGGCGCCGGCGCTCACTCGCCCACCTCGGCGCCCGCCAGGAAGGCCAGCACGGCGGCGTTGAAGTCCTCCGCCCGGTCCACCATGGCGTTGTGGTAGGCGCCGGGGAGCACCAGCAGCCGCGCGCCGGAGATGCGCCGCCGCAGCTCACGCCCGTGCTCGGGCGGCACCAGCACGTCGCGCTCGCCCCACACCAGCAGCGTGGGCGCCGCGATCCGGGCGAGGAGCGGGCGCACGTCGTCGCGCAGCACGTGGCGCAGCGCGCGGAGCACCGCCGCCGGGCCGGCCGCCACCGCGTCGCCCCAGATGGTGGGGAGGAAGCGCGGGTCGCCCCAGCGGCGCGGGGGGAGCACCTCGTACACGAAGCGCATCACCAGGCGGGGCGAGAGCGCCCGCGGCAGCCCCGCCGCGGCCACCAGCACCAGCCGCGCCACCCGCTCCGGGAAGCGCGCCGCCAGGTGGATGGAGAGGTGCCCGCCCATCGAGTGCCCCACCAGGTGGCCGCGCTCCACCCCCGCCGCCTCCATCCACCCCGCCAGCACCGCCGCCAGCGTGGGGACGTCCGGGAGCGGGCCGCGCACCCGGCTGCGGCCGAAGCCCACCACGTCCGGCACCAGCACCCGGTAGCGCGCCGCCAGCGCCGGGAGGTTGCGCGCCCACCACCGCGCCGAGCCCGAGAGCCCGTGCAGCAGCACCACCGCCTCCTCGCCCGCGCCCCCCTCCGCCCAGTGCACCCGGTAGCCGCCCGCCTCGGCCGCGTGCCGGCGCAGCCCCAGCTCGCCCCAGCGCGGGGGGCGCGCGGGCGCGGGCGGGGCGGCCGGCTCGGGGAGCGGAGGGTCAACCATTTCGCGGGTGCGGGGTACCAGGGTCACCCAGACAGCACCAGGCTTTCCGCCGGCGGGCATCGCAATGGCCGGACCGGCGGCCGCATGCTATATTTCCAGCCTAGACCGGCACACCTTCCGACCCCCCGCGCGGGGGCGACGGTACACGAGGAACAGGAGGAGCTTTGAGCCGAACCAGGAGTCGTACGAAGAAGGCGCCCGCGGCGCGCCCGTCGGAGCTCGACGACGCCCGCAACGAGCTGTTCAGCCACATCCACCGCTGCGGCGTCATGCAGGCCACCGAGGAGCAGCAGCTCGAGTGGATGAACGACACCATCGAGTTCCTGGGCGAGCGCTATCCCTCGCTCACCGAGGCGGAGCTGAAGTCGCTCGGGGAGATCGGGCTGCGCTTCTGCCGCCCCGTCATCGCCCGGGGCGCCCCCGGCGCCGACGGCGGGTCGGAGGCCGAGGCCGCCGGCGAGCAGGCCGCGGCCTGACGGCATGCGGGGCCCGGATGCACCGGGCCCCCGGTCCCCCCGTCGCACCCCATGGACGATCCCGACCCCGGCAGTCTAACCCTCCTCGCAATCCTGGCGCTGATCGCGGCGAACGCCTTCCTGGTGGCCGCCGAGTTCGCCCTCATCGCGGTCCGCCGCACCCGCATCGAACAGAACGTCCGGCAGGGCGACCCGCTGGCCGCGCGCGTGCTCCCGGCGCTCGACCGGCTGGAGGAGCTGGTGTTCGCCGCGCAGGTGGCGCGCAGCGGCGCCTCGGTGGCGCTGGGCTACTTCGCCTTCCGCGCCGGCCGCGAGTACCTCCTCCCCCTCTTCGGCCCCGGGCGCACGGCCTCGCTGATGGGGCTCACCCTCACCAGCAGCGAGGCGGCCGCCACCGCCCTGGCCGTGGCCGTGGTGGTGCTGCTGCACGCCACGCTCGGGCAGCAGGCGCCCAAGCTGGTGGCCATCCACCGCGCCGAGTGGATCACCGCCCACGTCGCCGTCCCCCCGCTGCGGGTGCTGGCCTGGGTGCTCCGCCCCCTCCTCTGGCCGCTCGGGTGGCTGGTGCGCGGGGTGGTGCGCCTCTTCGGCGTGCGCTCCACCGGCTTCCACCCCCTCATGCAGACGCAGGAGGAGATCCGGCTGCTGGTGGAGCGCGCCTCCGACCGGGCCGACATCGAGGACGAGGAGCGCGAGATGATCCGCGGCGTCTTCGAGATCTCCGAGACCGCCGCGCGCGAGGTGATGACGCCGCGCACCGCCATGGTGGCCGTCCCCGTCGAGGTCACCCTCGCCGAGCTGGTGCGCGTGGCGGCCGAGGAGGGGCACTCGCGCCTCCCGGTGTACGAGGGCACCATCGACAGCATCGTCGGGATCGTGCTCACCAAGGACCTGCTGCGCATCCTCCAGGCGCGGCTCGGGGGCGCGGGGTCCGGGGAGCCCTTCGACGTCCGCGCCATCCTCCGCCCCGCCTACTTCGTCCCCGACACCTAGCCGGTGGACGAGCTGCTGCACGAGCTGCGGCGGCAGGCGGTGCACCTGGCCATCGTGCTCGACGAGTTCGGCGGCACCTACGGGCTGGTGACCATGGAGGACCTGCTGGAGGAGATCGTGGGCGAGATCCACGACGAGTACGACGTGGCGGGCCCCGACTTCGAGTCCACCCCCGAGGGCGACGTGCTGATCGACGGCGCGGCGCACGTCTTCGACGTCAACGAGCGGCTGGGGCTGCGCCTCCCCGAGCAGGAGTTCGACACGGTGGGGGGATACGTCTTCGGCACGCTGGGGCGGGTGCCGGTGCCGGGCGACGTGGCGCCGGCGCCCTCGCGCGACGGGGTGCTGGAGCTGCGGGTGGAGGCGGTGGAGGAGCGGCGGGTGACGCTGGTGCGGCTCTGCGCCGCGGCGCCGGTGGCGGGGGGTGCGGCCGAGCCCTGAGTGCCCGAAGCGGAGCGCCGGGTACTCAGGGGGCCGGAGTCACGGGCAGTCGTCGTGGCTCGCGCAGTTGCAGGTGCCCTTGCAGCTGTAGAGGAGCGACCCGGGGTCGTTCGGGTCGGCGCAGAACGGGTCCAGCGAAAACTCGGCGCCGTGCACCGTCCCCCGCGCGGCCGCGGGCGCGGCCGTGGTGCCGAAGGACTGCACGTGGAGCGTGTCGAGGTCCAGCTTCAGCTTGGTCATCATCTCTCCGGTACTTTGAAAGTGGAACTGCGGTCAGCCCGGTACCCAGTGCGGTGCCGGGCTCGTGCGTGTGGGCGCTTCCGGGCTCAGTAGCGCGTGGCCGGCTGCGACGCGGCGCCCACCACGGCCCCCGCCGGCTCGGACGGGAGCTCTTCGATGAACAGGAGGTGGTCCTGGTTGAGGGCGAGGTACGCGTACCGCTCGCCGGTGGAGGCGCAGTGCACCTCGGTGACGGAGATGTAGCCCTTCACCGTGGACAGGTGGTCCGCCAGCCGGGTGGTGGGCGAGCGGTGCAGCTTGCCCTCCAGCACGCGGCCGTCGCTCAGGTGGAAGCGGTGCGGGATCGGCCGCTTGCTGCCGACCATGGAGGGACTCCCCGGCGTGGGGCTCGGGGCGGGGGGATTGGCTCTGGCGATCACGGGGCGCTGCCGATCGTTGGGGTGCCGCGAAAGGGGAACGCCCCGTGTCCTGGCAACCCCCGGTCCGCGACCGGCCATTCGCGCCAAGTGGTCGTTTCCCAACGACTTACCGGCCTCCGGACACGAGATCGCCCGGCCGCGGCGGTGTCCAGGGATCGGACGCCGCGGCGGGGAGCAGCGCGTAAGTGGTTGTCAGGGGATGAGTTAGGCGGGACCGACCGAAAGCTGTACGCGCCGACTCAGGACTCAGGACTCAGGACTCAGGACTCAGGACTTCCCGTCGTCCCGGAAGACGCCGCGGTAGCCGTCCCGGCGGCGGGCCGGCGGGGTGTCGAAGCGGGCCAGCACCCGGTTCATCACCGTGGACGACATGGCCTCGTCCATCGGGATCATCTCCAGGTACAGCTCCAGCCCGCGGTCCAGGTCCAGCTCGTTCCCCAGCTCGCGCATCAGGTAGAGCACGTTCGCCACGTGCGTCTCGATCAACGCCTCTTCCGAGCGCGCCGTCACCACCAGCAGCTTCCGCTTGGCCTCGTTGCTCAGCCGGCGCCGGCGCAGCCAGTCGAACATCGTCTTCCGGTCGGGGGGGATCGGGGGTGCGGGCGCCGTGAATCTGGCCGCACCGTGGCGCCCTGGCAAGGCCGCGGGGCTTGGTCGCCGCGTACTTCGATGTTTATATTCCACCGGGCACCCCTGCCGCCCGCGTGAACTTCCCGGCTCTGGAAAGGCCGCATGGGAACCTCATTCCTCAGCTCCGAGGAGTACGACGAGCTGGCGCACCGGCACTACGACGCCGGCGAGTACGAAGACGCGCTCGAGGTGCTCCGCGAGGGCCTGCACCACTACCCGGACTCCGTGCTCCTGCACGTGGGGCTGGGGTACGTGCGCATCGCCCGCGAGGAGTTCGCCTGGGCCCGCCAGTCGTTCGCCCGCGCGCTGGAGCTGGACGAGGAGTACGAGGACGCCTGGGTGGGGATGGGCGAGACGCTGCTGAAGTTCGGCCAGGTGGACGAGGCGCTGCGCTGCTTCGCCCGCGTCGACGAGATGGGGCTTTCCGACGACCTGGAGCTGGGGCTCACCGTGGGGCGGGCGCTCTACCGCGAGGGGCTCTTCGCCGAGGCCCGCCAGCGCTTCGCCCTGCTGGGCGCGGCGCACCCCGGATCGGCCGAGATCGCTGCCGCCCGCGGCTACACCCTGCACGCCCTGGGCGACGACGTGGGCGCCCGCCGCGAGCTGCGCCGGGCGCTGCGCCTGGACGGCAAGCTGCACGAGGCCCGCATCTACCTGGCCCACCTCCTCTACGACCGCGGCGACGCCCCGGCCGCCCTGCGCGAGCTGGAGCGGGTGCCGCCCCCCGAGCACTGGGACACCCTCTCCCTCTGGCGCTACATCGAGCTCAAGTGCTCGGTGGAGGGGCTGCAGGACGCCGACCCCCACTTCGTCCCCTGGCGCGAGCGGCTGGGCGAGCTCGACGCCGAGCCCGACGAGATCGACCACCTCCTGGCCGAGGTGGAGGCCGCCTTCGAGGGCGCGGTGGACGAGAGCGCCCAGGCCGCGCTGGAGCTGTCGTCGCAGATCGACCTGGTGCTGCGCATGCTCGACCCCGTCCCCGCCGAGGGGGGCGAGGAGGCCGCGCCCGGCCGCCACCGGGTGCGCACCGCCGAGGGCTCCGTCCTCGAGGGCACCTGGGAGGAGATCGTCACCCGCCTGCGCGACGCCTCGGCGGACCCCTCGCTCACGCTGGGCGCCTTCATGCGCCGCACCGCCCGGCAGCTGCGCGAGCGCACCGGGCGCGAGGTGCCGTGCGACACCGCCGAGGCCTTCGCCCGGGGCGTGGCCCAGCTCGGCATCCTCAGCATCGAGTCCTGAGCGCCCGCGCGCGGCGGTTGCCGGCCTCCGCGCCGCCGCGCATGTTGTCTCTCGCCGGTCCGCCGCGTGCGGGCCGGCGAGCGTGCTTTCCACCCCCGGCACCCCGACGGAGCGCACCGCCGTGAGCCTCGACCGTGAGTCCACGCTTCGCCCCCTGCGCGCCGCCGCGGTGGACGTGGACGCGCTGCGGGGGGGCGACGCCACCGCGGGGCGGGTGGTGCGCCTGGCGCGCGCCGCCGAGACGGTGCTCCGCCGCCTCCTCCGCGACGACTTCACCGCCCCGGTGGAGCTGCGGCTCCGCGCCCTCTCCGCCGACGACCTCCCCACCGACGAGCTGCTCGCCGAGCTGCGCCGGCGCGAGCGCATCCCCCTGGAGCTGGCCGCCGCCTTCCACGAGCTGCACGCCGCCGCCGCCCGCCTGGGCGGCGGGGGCGAGCTGGAGCCGCGCGACGGCGCCCTCGCCCTCTCCGTGGCCGAGGGGGTGGAGCGGCACGTGCTGGCGCTCCCCGCCGGGGAGGGGCGGCTGGAGGACCCGGTCGCCCCCGCGGACGAGACGCTCCTCCCGAACGCGGAGCACCCCGAGGCCGTGCACCCGGTGCCCCCCGCCGCGCCGCGCCCGGTGTGGCCGTGGGTGGCGGGGGCGCTGGGGCTGGGGCTGCTGGTGCTGGCGCTCTTCCTCTGGTGGCGCGGGCGCGGCCCGGACGACCTGCAGGCGGGCGAGGCGCTCCTGCGGCGGGGGCGCGCCGCCGAGGCCGCCGACCACTTCCGCCGCTACGCCGACCGGAATCCCAACGACCCGCTCCCCCGCCTCTACCTGGCCCGCATCTACCGCGAGGGGGGGCAGCCCGACCAGGCCGTGCGCGAGCTGCGGCAGGGGCTGCGGGCGGCGCCGGACCACGCGGGGCTGCACACCGAGCTGGGCTTCCTGCTGCTCGACGGCGGTCGCCCGGCCGAGGCGGCGGAGCGCTTCCGGGAAGCCGTCAAGCTGGACGCCGGGTCGCCCCGCGCCTGGGGCGGGCTGGTGCGCGCCCTCCGCCAGGCGGGGAGGCCGGAAGACGCCGAGCAGGTGCTGCGGCTGGCCCCGCCGGAGGTGCGCGCCCTGCTGGCCCGGCCGGACCCGGCCGCCGCCCCGCCCTGAGGACCGCCATGGACGCCCTCGACCGCCTCTTCCGGCGGCTGGCCGACACGGTGCTGAGCGCGCCCGACACCCCGCTCACCGTGGGCGACGTGTACCAGAGCCTGGTGCCGTACCGGCTGGTGCGCGGCGAGCTGGGGTTCTCGGAGCTGGCCGAGTACGAGCACGCCCTGCTCCGCCTGCTGGCCGGCGAGCGCGAGTACGTGGTGGTGGAGCGGCACGACGTGCAGGAGGAGATCCAGCGCGAGCTGCGGGCGCCCAACCCGATCCTCGGCATCTACCGCGACTACGCCGAGGTGACGCTCCACCTGAACCCCTTCGCCACCGAGCCGCCGCCGCTGGACCGCGCCGCGCCGCCGCCTCCGCCCGCGCGCGCC
>DASUNK010000171.1:0-7653 GCA_036277195.1 Longimicrobiaceae bacterium
TAGCTCGAAGCACTCAGCCAAGAAATAGGTCTACTACGATAAATACTACAACGATGGTTGCCCCAACTATCACCAGCCCTTTGAGCAGCGGTTCTAGTACAAAGAGCGCCCGATCGCCCTCAGCCTCAAGCGCGAGCATAATGGGATCGTGCACCACCCTGTTGGCGAAAGCTAACGAATTTTCTCCTAGGGCAGTCTCCAGACGCTCGATACTCGACTGCTCATACGGCTTTAGAGTAGAACGGTCCTTCCGGCAATTTTCTATATATTCTTTCGCAGCCCTGACACTGACGACGTAAGGGTAACGATCTTCTGACCCAAACTCCTTCGCGATCTCGGATACTCGCGCCCGCCTGCGTGTCCAAACTCCGGACCAGAGGCTGTTGGCGCGTGACCATCCGATGACCACGAACAGAAGAACCAAAAGTAAGTCTTTTACAAGGATCGGTACATGGAATGGCAGCCATCCGAGTGCCCAATCAACAACTGGGTGAAGGACTTGGCGCCAAAGAGCGACTACAGAGCGGATTGCGCCGCCGATCCATACAAGGAAAGCAGACAAGTCCGGAGAAAAACCTCGTACCCGGGCCATGCCCCATGTTACGAACTTTAACCATGACGTGAGGTCGTCCAGAATACCGGCGAGACCGATTATGGAGAGAACCTGAGATAAATAGAACCAATAGCGACCCAGCCGCGCATTTTTCGACGAGTTTGGCACATCGGTTGGGGGGGGATTCATTTCGAGAAGTGATAGAAGGTTGGTTCCGCTGACTAACGACACAAGGGTCAGGGGTGCGGGGCCAGCGCGCAAGAATGTCCTCCACCTGAAATCATGCAAGGTCACGTAGGAGGTACTCCAGTGCTCGCTCTCGGTCACTGGACTCTCGAAAGCCGCTGTAGTAAGCCGAACTGACGGGAGCAAGGTGAACCACGCACGCACCGACGGCTAATCTTAATTTTGCCCAGCGGCCTAACTTGTTGTTCAGTAGACCGAATTCCGGCCAACACCGAAACCCTGCTGTGCCGATCTCGCTGGCGGAGCGCGCGGCCGGCCCGATCCCGTCTCGTGCATAGCCGAATTCGCTCCAATCCAGATAACACGCGGCCACTCGGACGTCAATGGCCATTAAATCCCACGCGCGCAAGCCGATGCACCGCGTGCGCGGGGGCGTCATGAGGATATGCACGCGCGGTGGCAGTATAGCGCTCTTGCTCAGCGCGTTATCGGGAATCAACATGCGCCGACACTCATCCCGTCACCCGACTCCTGCGTGAGCGATGTCTGAGCCGAAGCTCCTGGACCAGGTCCGGCAGACCGCCCGCCTCAAGCACTTCAGCCTGCGCACGGAGCGGGCGTACGCGCAGTGGGTGTACCGCTGCGTGGTGCACCACGGCAAGCGGCATCCGCGCGAGTTGGGCGCGCGCGATATCCAGGCGTTCCTCACCTGGCTCGCGGTGGAGCGGAGCGTCTCCGCGTCCACGCAGAACCAGGCGCTCTGCGCGCTCCTCTTCCTCTATCGCGAGGTGCTGCGGATCGACCTTCCGCGTATCGAGGAGGCGGTGCGCGCCCGGCGCTCGCGTCGTGTTCCCACGGTGCTCACCCGCGACGAGGTGCGCACCGTGATGGCGCACCTCGACGGCGTCCACGCGCTGGTGGCTGGCCTGCTCTATCCTTGGATACATCTTTGTCCGGGCGGCGGTAGAACTCCGGAATCTTCGGCACACGGATCGAACGTCCGCGGTGCCCGATTCTAAACCCTCGGGCCCAGGTCCGTGAACCTCTCACGGATGTGTCGTTCCTCCCGCCTAACCTCCGCTTGCAGGGGACAGGCAGCCGGGCATCTGCTCATGCTTCAGGTTCGGTGAGGCTGCCTGCCCCTGAAGCTTTCACGTTCGGCAGAAAGCGAGGGTTTCGGGGTGGACGACGCTCGGCTGGTGGTCCTCCGCGACATCTACAGCGGCGCGAAGGCGTCGGACCCGCGGTGGCCGGTCGTCGAGGCTGAACTCGGACTGGCCCTGCCCGGCAGCTACAAGGTGCTGGTCGAGCGTTTCGGGGCGTCGTCGTGGCAGGACTTCCTCCATGTCCTGTCCCCATTCGATGAGCGGAGCTGGCGGCGTGTCGCCGCGACGCTGGACGCGGACCGGGTGTCGCGGCGGGAGTTCCCGCAGCACTACCCGCTGCCCCTGTATCCGGAGTCGGGCGGGCTGCTGCCGTGGGCGGTGACGGATAACGGCGACACTCTGTACTTCGTCACGGCTGGCCCGCCGGACGAGTGGCCCACGCTCATCAGGGGGCCGCGGGCACCGGAGTTCGAGGTGTCGTTCCTGCCGCCGGCGCTGCTGGTCCACCACTTCGCCGAGGGTCGGTTCCAGTCGGTGATCTTGCCCGGCACCGCCCCAGACGCCGAACCAGGCGCTGCAGCAGACGGCGGGGGCATGTAGGCTTTCTGGTCTTCATAGCTCACTCGGCCACCGCCGCCGCTGCTAAGCTCTACGTTAGGCCGCTATGAAGCCAGAAGACATTCGAGGGCGCTGGCTTTGTGCACTCGGAGCCGTCTGGGAACTGGCGGGCGAACTTGTCTCCGCGGTGCGGAGTGCCCCGGGCGAGCGCTAGCCCCGCCGGCCGTGGCGCGCCGGCCCCGCACCCCTGACCCTTGTGTCGTTATGCCTCGCATCGCCGACACCCTGTCGAGGTCCGGAAGCGACTGGCGCGCGTACGATCCACCGCTTGCCGAGGACCGAATCGCTGACGCGGTCCGCCGCGTCGGGACCGCACTGCCGGCGGGACTGCTTGAGCTCTATCGTGTCTGTAACGGCGGCGAGGGTTCTTTGCCGTACCAGCCGTGGATTTTCGTGCTCTGGGGAATCGACGAGGTGGCCGATTTGCGGGAACACGAGCATTACCGCAAGTACTACGACCAGTTCGTGTTCTTCGGCGGCAACGGCGGCGGCGAGTACTTCGGCCTCGATCCTGCCGGTCGAGTCTTCTTCATGGACCCGATCGCCGGCGAGGAAAGCATCGTCGTTGTGGCGCCGTCCTTCGACGAATTTGCGATGAACATCGGCGTCGAACCGCCCGGCGGCATTCCCGAGATCAGCGAGACATAACCCGCCAATGCAGCGGACCGGAGCCGCGGGTATAGTTGCTTTCGTTTGAAAGCTGCCAGGGGGCGGCTCCGGCCGCTGATCGGTCTCACGTTAGGCGGGGCTGGCCTTTGACGCGCGCCGGACGCACCAGAGCAGGGCCGCGGGCGACGCATGCGTCGCACCCTACGGGCATCCGGGCAGGGTTCGTCAGCGCGGAGTGAAGGCGAAGACGCGAACGGTGCTGACGGCGCCGGTGGCGGGGTCGCTGACCTCCTCGCGGCGGTCGGCCTCGTCGCGGCGCCAACCGGCGAAGTGCATGCGGTTGGAGAAGTCCGCCAGGTAGGTGCGCCCGGGGTCCGCCAGCAGGAAGCGGCCGCCCGGCGCCACCACGCGCGGGAGGAGCGCCGCCAGGCTCTCGGCGTTGCGCGGCTCGTAGAGCACGTCCGCCGCCAGCACCAGCGCGAACGGCTCGCCCGGGGGCGGGCTCCGCCAGTCGAGGAGCGCGGTGGCGAGCGGCGCCAGCCCGTTGCGCCCCGCGTTGGCCCGCGCGAAGCGGAGCGCGTCGGCGTAGTAGTCGGTGGCCAGCACCTCCGCGCCCAGCCAGCGGAGCGCCAGCGAGGGGAGCGCCACCCCGCACCCCAGCTCCAGCGCGCGGCCGGGAGGCGCCCCGGCCTCCAGCAGGTGGCGCGCGAGCGCCTTCGCCGAGGGCCACAGCTCCGCCCAGTAGGGGAGGCGCTCGTCGGCGGCGAACTCGGCCTCGTCGATCAGCTCGTCGGCCGCGCGCGGCACCAGCACCTCCACGGCGAAGGCGCCGTGGGAAAACGTCTCCTCGCGCACGGTGAAGCGCCCGCGCAGCTCCCGCTCCAGGGTGTCCGCTTCCGCTCTCATCCACCCAATGTAACCGCCGCCGGGGCGCGAAACATCTTGCCCCCGCCCGCGCCCGGCGTAGCTTCCCCGTACCGGTTCGCCGCCTCGCCAATCCTTGCGGAAGGGAGTGGACAATGTCGTACGCCAAACGTGCGGTGCTGCTCTGGCTCGGGGTGCTGGCGATGGTCTCCGCCGCCGCGGGGTGCAGGCGGTTCAGCGGGCCGGTGCCCGCGCTGGGCGAGGAGACCATCCCGCCGGGCGAGGACGTGGCCATCGCCCAGACCACCGCCATCATCGCGGAACAGCTCGCCAAGGCGTACCCGGACAGCATCCGCCCCATGCGGCGCGACGCGCACGCCAAGGCCCACGGCTGCGTGAAGGCGCGCTTCACCGTGCTGGATTCCATCCCCGGCGAGTTCCGCTACGGCGTGTTCACCCCCGGCGCGGGCTACGACGCCTGGGTGCGCTATTCCAACGGGAACGAGCTGCTCCGGGCGGATTCCATCAACGACGCCCGGGGGATGGCGATCAAGCTGATGGGGGTCCCGGGCGAGAAGCTGCTGGAGAGCGAGCGCGACGCGCAGACGCAGGACTTCGTGCTCATCAACCATCCCGCCTTCTTCATCAAGAACGCCATCCAGTACGTGGGCTTCCAGCAGGCGAGCGCGCTGGGGCATTCGCTGGAGTACTTCCTGAACCTGCGCCACCCGCTGGAGTCGCACCCGCGGGAGCTGCGCAACGCGCTGGAGCTCACCAACCAGGTGGTGGGGAACCCGCTCGCCATCCAGTACTGGAGCATGGTGCCGTACCGGCTGGGGCCCGACAGCCAGGCGGTGAAGTACTCGGCCCGGCCGTGCACGCCCATCCCCAACGTGCGCCCGGCGGACCCCGACCCCGACTACCTGCAGGAGGCGATGGTGGCCACCCTCTCCGCCGGCAGCGCGTGCTTCGACTTCATGGTGCAGCTGCAGACCAACGCGCGCACCATGCCGATCGAGGACGCGACGGTGACCTGGGACACGGCGCACTCGCCGTTCCGGGTGGTGGCCCGGCTGGTCATCCCGCGGCAGCAGTTCGATTCGGCCGACCAGATGTCGTTCTGCGACAACCTGTCGTTCACGCCCTGGCACGCGCTCCCGGTGCACCGGCCGCTGGGGGGGATCAACCGCGCGCGGAAGGTGGTGTACCAGGCCATCTCGGAGATGCGGCACCGCGCCAACGGGGTGCCGCGCCGCGAGCCCACCAGCTTCGCGATCATCCCGGACATCTGAGCCGCCATGCCTTCGCGGCGCTCCTTCGAACGCCGGATCCGGCGCGCCCTGATCCTCTTCTCCCTCGTCCCCACGCTGCTGCTGCTGGCGCTGGGGACGTACGCCGTGTCGCGCGCCGCCCGCCTGGGCGACCCGCTGGGCGCGTGGAACCGCGTGGCCGGGAGCGGGAGCGAGCTCATCCGCCGCACCGAGGCCACCGGCGACCCGGGGGCCATCCGCGCCGCGCGCCGCCACCGCGACGAGCTGTCGGACTCGGTGACCCACGCCCGCCGCTGGGAGTACCTGCTGCGGCGCGCGCTCCAGCTCATCCCCCTGGCCGCGCTGGGGGTGGCCGCCGTGCTCCTCTTCCTGGCGCTGCGCGCCTCGCGGGGCATCGGGCGGCGGCTCTCGCGCCCGGTGGAGGAGCTGGCCGGGTGGGCGGGGCTGGTGGCGCGGCGCGAGCCGCTGCCGCCGGCCCACCCCGACGAGGGGGAGAGCAGCGAGTTCGGGGTGCTGCGCACGGCCTTCCGCGCGATGGCGGGCGAGCTGGAGGCTTCGCGCGCGCGGGAGCTGGAGGCGGAGCGGACGCGCACCTGGATCGCCATGGCCCGCCGGGTGGCGCACGAGCTCAAGAACCCGCTCACCCCCATGCAGCTGGCCGTGCGCACGCTGGAGCGCGCCGCGCCCACGCAGGGTCCCGCGCGCGAGGCGGTGGAGGTGATCGCGGCCGAGAGCGCGCGGCTGGAGGAGCTGGCGCGCGCCTTCGCCCAGTTCGGGCGGCTCCCGGAGGGCGCGCCGAGCGAGATCGACCTGCGCGAGCTGCTGGACTACCTGCTGCGCACGCACCTCCCCCCCGCCGCCCACCCGCGGCTGCGCGCGCCGGTGGACCTCCCGCCCGTGCGCGGGCACTACGACGCGCTCTCCCGCGCCTTCGCCAACCTGCTGCTGAACGCGGGCGACGCGGTGGCCTCGAACGGCGGGGGCTCGGTGCAGGTGGTGGTGCGCGCCGGCGACGGCGCGGTGGAGGTGCGCGTGCTGGACGGGGGCGCGGGGATCCCGCCCGAACACCTGGAGCGCATCTGGGAGCCGGACTTCACCACCAAGTCGCGGGGGACGGGGCTCGGGCTGGCGCTGGTGAAGCAGACGGTGCTGGCGCACGGCGGGGAGGTCTCGGCCCGCAACCGTCCCGAGGGGGGCGCCGAGTTCCGCGTGCTGCTCCCGGCGGCGGAGGGCGCGGATCTTGATGCGGACGGCGCTCGAACGTGACGCCCCGGAGGTGCGTATGCTCGCAGCGCTGGCAGTGCTCCTGGCCCTGGTCCTGGCCGCCTGCGGGGGCGGCCACGTCCCCCTCCCCGACCTCTCTCCCGCGGCGGTGGGCGACACCAGCGGGCTGGTGGCGCGCGGGGAGTACCTCGTGCGCAACGTCTCGGTGTGCGGGCACTGCCACGTGGCCAACCCGCGCCAGGGATCGGACGGGCCGCTGAGCGGCGGCCTGGCCTTCCGCAACTGGCGATTGGGGACCATCCACGCCGCCAACCTGACCCCGGATGCGGAGACGGGACTGGGGCGCTGGAGCCTCCCCGAGATCGTCCGCGCCATCCGCAACGGCGAGGACCGCGAGGGGCACGTGCTCGCCCCGGTGATGCCGTACGAGTGGCTGTCGGGGATGTCGGACCGCGACGCGCTGGCGGTGGCGGCGTACCTGAAGAGCCAGCCGCCGGTGTCGAACCCGCTCCGCAACCGTCCCAACCTGGTCTACCGGCTGGCGAAGGTCTTCTTCCTCCACCCGGTGCGGCACGCCGGCGGTGCCGGTCCCACGCGCGGGCCCACGGCGGAGTACGGGCGCTACCTGGCGGACCACGTGGCCCTCTGCGCGGACTGCCACACGCCGCGGAGCGGCATCCAGGCGCGGCCGGACCGCGACCGCCTCTACGCCGGCAACGCCGAGCCGCCGAAGAGCTTCCCCGCCAACCCGGCGAACCTCACGCCGGACAGCGCCACGGGGATCGGGCGGTGGTCGGAGGGGGACTTCCTGCGCACGTTGCGCACGGGGATCAACCCGCAGGGCGATACCCTGCACCCGTTCATGCCCTGGCGTGAGTACCGCCGGATGACGGACGACGACCTGCGGGCGATCTACCGCTACCTGCGCACGCGCCCGGCCATCCGCCACGAGGTGCCGCGGCGCCCGCCCGCCCCGGCCGGGGGCGGGTGAGCGGCCCGTCGCGCGGCTGCCGCCGGTAGTGTTAGCTTCAGGAGGGATCTAAACCGGAGCGGATGATGACTCGACTCCTCGAACAGGCATTCCACGCCGCCCAGGCGCTGCCCGAAGACGAGCAGGACGCGCTCGCCGCGAACATCCTGGCGGAGATTGAGGATGAGAAGCGTTGGACTGCCGCGTTCGAGCGCTCCGGCGACGTGCTCGCGCAGCTGGCCGATGAGGCGC